>CBDTVC010000064.1:0-8984 GCA_965363925.1 uncultured bacterium
AGAGGAGGAGAGGAGGAGAGGAGGAGAAGAGGAGACTATAGGACGTACAGATACCAACAGTCTTCTACTATTCGCGCTTCGGCCATTCGTTCCGGTTGAGTTCCTTGCACCTGAGTGGTGCAAAACAAAGGCGCAATTGCGGACTCAGTTCAGGTTATACTACCCAAAATGGTCGCGCCAACGCTTACAACGCGTCAAGCTGTGTTTGATAATCCGCGGCCTTCTGCGTGTCACCTGTCTTCCCGTACAGTGCGATCAAGCGCTGGATCGCCGCATGTTGTGGGCCCTTCGCCTCGCGGATTGTCGCCAGACCTTCTACGAGATGCCGCTCAGCTTCGGCGTATTTTCCCTGGTCCATTAGGGCGTGTCCTAATGTGCTCTGTGCAACCCCGGTTCGCCAACTCGTCGGTCCATCAACGCTCGTTCGTAGATCAAATACTTTTCGAAGCAGTGGTTCGCCACGAGCTGGTTCGCCTAGACGGACGTATTGATAGCCCTGTCCGCTGACTGCCTCAATCACTGCACCATGCGTCTCGGGAAGTGTCTTAGTCAATTGTGCATGGGCCGCTTTGTACGTTTCCATCGCCTCCTGATTTAATCCCATCCGGGATTGGGTCACCGCCGTCGCGACTAGGTTGTATCCGACATAGGGGTGGTCGGGTCCTAGGTTCCGGATGTTTGCCTGCCCAACTAACTCAAGCAAATCGAGACTCTCCTGATTTTTGCCTTGAGCCCGGACAATTACTGCAAGGTTATGTCGTGTATCTGCGACTGCGGTGTGGTGTTCTCCCAGAGCCGTTAGCCGAATTCGTAGTGCTTCGCGCGTCATTTGCTCAGCTTCATCGAGCTTACGCTGCTCTTGTAATGCCACGCCCAGATTGTCCAACGATTCTGCAACGATCAGGTGATCGTCAGAAAGAAGACTACGTCGAATTTCAAGCGCCTCCCGGTAGATTGGCTCAGCATCTGCCGGCCGACCCTGGCTGACCGTTAAGCGTGCAATCATGGTCATCGTCGAGGCAACGTCAAGGCTTTTTCGCCCCAGGTGTCCTTCCTGTATTTCAAGCGCGCGGCTAAACGATTGTTTGGCCTCCTCGTACTTGCCGTGTTTGAATTGAGCCGATCCCAACTCCGCAAGTGTCTGCGCATATGGGATCGACGTCGTCCCAAAGGCCTTCTTGCGCAGCTCCAATGCCTCCACAAACAACGCCTCGGCGCTATCGAGCATGCCGTTTCTTGAGCGAACCACGCCCAACTCGTGCAGGCTCTCGGATAATTCAATGTCCGAAACGTTGGGCAATTGCCGTCGCTTTGCGACAACGTCGCTGAGCAATGAATCCGCCGATTCGTACAAGCTTAGACCCGCGTACACAACACCAACCGTTTGAAGTGTGTTTGCCTGTAGACGCGGTCTGTCAGCTAGTGTGGCACGGGCTCGGCTAACGCCACGGTCAAGCAGGTCAACCGCACGCAGTGTATCGGGACGGGCTGTCTCGACGGAAAAAGGATCTGCAGCATTAAAGAGGTCTTTCAAAAACGCTGCCGTTGCTTCAGCCGTGTCGCGTTCCTGAACGGTTTGCCGACGTTGTTGATCGAGTGCAAATACAAAAGCCGACAGCGCAATCAATGCCACAGCAACTGCACCGACACCCCACTGGTGTCTGGCCACAAACTTCTTGGTGCGATAGCCGACAGTGCTATCTCTCGCCTGTAGCGGGAGACCCTCTCGCCTTCGTCGGAGGTCCTCAAGCAGGGCATCTGCCGACTTATACCGAAGTTGCGGATCTTCTTGAAGCGCCTTAATAACAATAGCGTCTAGATCTGTCTTCAACTCTCGCTTCAATCGCTCAACAGACAGGCCCGTCTCTACGACCGATTCGGCTGTGACAACCGTGCTGGGTCTCTTTAGCGGGACTGCGGGACGAGAGCCAACAAGCAGTTCGTGGAGTACCACACCAAGTGCGTAAACATCCGCAGCAGTTGTGACGGGTTCTCCACGGATCTGCTCAGGTGCTGCGTATTCAGGCGTAAGTATGCGCCTGTCTGCGCGCGTAACCGGGGCATCCGGTCGGTCCTCCATGAGTTGGGCAATCCCAAAATCGAGGAGTTTGACGACTGCTCGTTTGGCTGTATCTGAATCGCCGCTCGCGTCCTTACCGTTCGTCAAGGCAGGTTCGCCATCGGCAACCATGATATTGCCCGGTTTCAGGTCGCGATGAACAACCAGATGTCGATGCGCATAGGCAACAGCTTCGCAAACTTGTTCAAATAGCGTCAGGCGCTGATCAATGTTGAGCCGGTTGGCATCTGCGTAGTTGGTGATGGTATCACCATTGCAGTATTCGAGAACGAAGTACGGCCGCCCGTCATCCGCAGCACCGGCATCGAGTAGGCGCGCAATATTCGGATGATCAAGTCCGGCAAGAATCTGTCGTTCGTAGCGAAATCTTCGCAGGACTTCATCAGTATCCATTCCGCGTTTGACGAGTTTCAACGCGACGGATTTTTCAAACGTCCCGTCTGCACCTTCAGCCAGATAGACCGTGCCCATGCCGCCGCGGCCCAGCGTTTCGACGATGCGATACGGCCCAACGCTGGTCAAGTCGACATCAGCTGCTTCCTCCTGCTCGTGCTGAATGTCCCTCAACATTTCGTTGAACATCAAGCCTGCATCGTCGCCAACTGCATTCATCGCGGCCGGTTCGCTCTCCAGCAGTGCGATCACTTGCTGGTACAGGGCGCTATCGTGCCCACATTTTGCACGCAGGAATGCCGTCCGTTCGTCTTCTGGTCGATCTAGCGCTGCGTCAAAAAGCTGATCGATTGTGGCCCATTGTTCGGGCGTGAGTTCTTTCATGTTTGGGTGCCGGGATCGGGGATTCGCTTAATATATCGCGGAAAGGCGCCAAAGATTGTCAAAGCGTCAATCACAACAAAACTGCCCACGACCGTTTCGGCCGTTCAACTATTTCAACCGACGAACCGTCAAGGTTGTTGATGAATAATGCTGACCGTTCGCTCAATCGGCATCCGGTTCCTGCATCAATTGAAAGAGCCACACGCGGGCACGTCGCCAATCACGGATGACGGTTGAGACGGATGAATCCATAACGACGGCGATCTCTTCGTTTGTCAATCCGCCAAAAAACCGATATTCAACAACTTTGGCTAAGCGATCGCTTCGTTTGGCAAGCGTGTCCAGCGCCATGTCAATCGCAAGCAGATCAACCGTAGCTTCCTCTTCACTTCCAAGCCGCGTCACAACCGCAATTGATTCGTCAAGCGACAGGTCTTCGTCCTTGCCGCCACGTTTTCCAGCCGTTCGCTGCCGCACGTACCCAACAAGAACAAACCGCATTGCACGTGACGCAAGCGCCATGAAATGTGCGCGGTCGTTAACCGACGGCGTATCGCCAGCTGTAAGCTTGATATAGGCTTCGTGAACCAACGCCGTTGTGTTCAGCGTGTTAGCACGTTCTCTTCGTAACCGGTTGTGCGCAAGTGAACGCAGCTCATCATAAATGCGCGGCCAGAGTGCGTCGAACGCGCCGCGATGTCCGTCACGTACGTCGGAAAGGAGTTGTGTTGTACTGGGTTCGGAGCCCACGTCTACGCGCCAGTCAGGTCAATGAGCAAGAATGAATCAACCAATTTAGGAAAAGGCTCGAACCAAAAGAGTGGCCATGAAGTGACCCTTAACTCATTTCCGTAACGTCGCGCCAATTTTGCCAGTCACAAAACCTTCAAATGCACCCCGGTCCCATCCGCCTCCTTGCGGGCGCACGACTCCGAGATAGTCTACTGCCGGAATTCCTGGATACTGAGCCGTGCTGGCGCCGGAGTCCAACGCCGGACTGTCTGATAGGAGTTGATATCCGTCTCCCGCTAGCCGTGCATCGCTCGTTAACTCGGAGCCTCCCGTACGCGTCCCTCCGCCGTCAAAAATCGTAGTGTAGTTCTGAAAGATGTTGTAATCCGAATCGATCGTCGTGTTGGCTGGCAGATCAAAAACCGTCGACGTAGATCCCTTAAAGATGTTGTTGAAGACAACAATCGGTAGGTCGCCTGTAAACGATTGGTTTGACAAGCTGGCGCGAATGCTTGGAACACTAGGTGAGTTGATGATCTCACCGTAAACCAGAGTATTGTTTGCGATAACCATTTGTGTCATTCGCTCGGGTGAAAAGATTCGGATGTTTCCGTTCGAATGCACCTTGGCATCAATAAGGTTGTTGAGCACATTGAATGTGCCGCCGCCGGTAACACCAGCAGAGGCGAGTTCAAGGGAAAGCCCGTCGCGCTCGGGGCTAAAGTGATTTCGCTGAATGGTTGCGACCTGGTTCTCCGACACCGAGATCTCAATGCGTCGGTCAAAATCGTTTTCTTCGATTAGAATGTTGTCTGTTGCAGAAATGGATAGCGCTCTCGAAGCCGGCGTTGGTTCTGCTGGAAATACGTTGTTTCGGATCATAACATCGCCGACTCTCGCAATAGAGACATTGCCCGTTATGGTTGAGTTTTCAATTTCAACCACTGCCGCGCTTGACACCGAAAGGTTAAACTCAATCATCTGCAATCCGTTGATGGAGACTGATCCAGTCTTCGGAAGCGTCATGTTGATCGTTGCAGGATAATCTACGCTACTGTTTTCAATGACGACCGAATCAGATGCTTTGATATTGAGCGACTGGGCTCCAATCCCGGATCCGTGCGTGTACGTGAGATTGCGGATAGTTATCTCCTTGTATTGGCCATTAATCGCCGGACCCATCGTGGTCCCTTCTTCAAGTGGGCGGATTGTTAGGTCTTCGAAAACGGCGGTGTTGCCAGCGATCGTTACGACGGATCGGATTCCCCCGTTTTGCTTTGTGCCAATCTGCTCAGCCTCGATGGTCATATTTCGAACGGTGACTCCCGTTCCGGTCACGTCCAGCACAGCACCGGGTGTTCGGAACTCGTCGTAGTAGCTCACGCGAACGCCAGCCTGACTTTCTCCCTCCAACGTAATGCCGTCTCGCGAAATCGTTGGGCGGGATGGAGAAGAATAGATCCCGTCGCAAAGTGTAACCGTACCACCATCGGCGATGCCGTACAGCGCGGCCGTCAACGACGTGGTTGAGGCGCCTGCACAAGCAAGGTCGTCGTCCACAACTACAACAGCGGCTAGGCCTACTTTTCGGATCTTCAGTTCAAAGTCGCCTCGCTTGGCATACCGATTGTCATCCACGATGAGCTGATAGGTACCCGTTGCATGGGCGCGGAATGCATGACCCGCAAGTGATTCGCCGGGTCGTCCGGCGGTTGGTATAAACGACAGTTGATTTTCATTTGGGTCGATAATTTTGAAGCCTGCTGCTTCCAATGGAAGATCCGATCCCAACGGATGAACAGAGAACTCAACGCCATCGTTTTCGTCCAATGGGAATTCGAAAAACCGGCGCGAGCCGTGAAGTGTCAATTCGTCGGGGTGGTCAACTCCGCCAACTGCATCGAACGCTAGCGGAGTGGCATCAGCCGCATCAACTTCTGAAAGACCAAGCTGAAACGGACCGGTAGCATCTTCACGCGGATCAAAAAGCAAATAGTGGAACGCGTCGTCGGTCTCGAAGTCGCCGGTCTCCGAATCCCGGCCGCCGGTCTTGATGGTTTTCGTGAGGTTGCTGTTCCAGATCTCTATTGTGGCAATTGCCTCAAAGATCTGATTAGATGCCGGTTTAGGGCTTTCAACAGCGGCGTTGATAACACTCCCGGGTGTATTGTTGAATTGGAAAATCTGGAAGTCGCCATCAGACAAATCGACTGACGTGTTGGTGTTCATCTCAAGTGTGTCAGAAGGACGGTACACACGCAGACGATACGGCACTGTGGCTAAACGAGTTGACGTAACAAGGATCGAGTAGTCGCCGTCAGCCGGCAGGACTACAAGTT
Source organism: uncultured bacterium (assembly GCA_965363925.1). Lineage (GTDB taxonomy): Bacteria > Bacteroidota > Rhodothermia > Rhodothermales > JABDKH01 > JAGQWL01. The sequence goes on from CBDTVC010000064.1 coordinate 5,929, forward strand.
TGGCTTTGTTTAGCAGGCTTTCGGATAACAATTGTGTCCCGGCAGCATTGTACAGTGCCACCGTACCGATTGAAAAGCCGATTGGACTCGATCCCTCGATGCCGATCACTTGACCAGAGTTGCCAGCGAACGAGAAGCCTGCAACTCCGTTGGGCTCAAGCTCGCCGGATTCGCGAATTGGCAAGGTCCGATTGTCTGATATCGCGACGGTGTCCAGCGTTAGCTCAATGGACGACGTGCCAAACGCTTCTGCGAAAAACGTAGTGTCGGCTCTTAGTAACGCGCCACCCGAAATGTGTGTTGCGCGGAGCGTAATCGTTTCGTTTCCGGGGAGTATAAACGATGCACCGGCTACCGGCCAGAATTCCCGGACATTAAAGACCGGCGGCGTCAAGTCGTTCTTTGAGTTGGCCTGCTCCCGGCGGGCCCCATCCACCCAGCAGTAAACCTTTTCTTTGTGGCACTGGCCGCCAGTGCAATTCCACTTGTAACAAAGACCGTCGCCATCGTTGCGGTCAGGGCCGATGTCGCAGTTCCACCAGGAAAAATGGCCCACTTCGACAGCGAGCACAAGGCCAGATGGCGACGCTGCAGATTCGCGAACGATGCCAACTCCTTCCTGAATCCACGTTCCGAGGTCCTCATTCATGGACCACGCAGGAATGGTGTCACCGACAGCGGCCCCCGAAGTGTAGATGGGAATTTCGATATCCGCCGTCTTTCCGGGAGCGAGTTGGAGCGGAATCCCGTTCTGCTCAAACGAATACTCGGCCGTCCCGAAACTTAGGAGGGGAGTAGTTTCGCCATCTGGTTCAATGCCCTCGAAACGGCCAGGGAAGCTGGCGACTTCAGCGGAATCAGCAACATTGACGGGTGTCATTGCAAGGCTAATCGTTCCAGTCGCGGGAGAGCCGTCCGGCATAAGGAGGGCGTCAACGGGAACGGACACCCGTACGCCGTCGCGGGCACTGGTTGAAAAGCCATTCTCAGCATCCACAATTTCTTTTGATGCGTCACGCTCTCGCATCGTTGCTTCGAAATAGAGCGTTGTGGACGTATCAGCCGGGACGCCAACTCGTATGACCTGCGATGCAAATCCGGATTTTTGGAGCTGTACAGAGAGGGCCGCGCCGACATCGACGCCTTCCATCAATAAACCGCCCGTGAAGCTCGTTACTCCGGTGAGTTGGGTCCCGGCGACCGTGACGTTGACGTCCGGAAGTGCCACGCCATCTACACCACGAATGGTCGCGGTTAGCCTACCGTCGGAACTAACGGGGGCAGGTGGTGGCTCAATCGTTACTTGTTGCGTGACTTCTGCGCGTGCACCGTGCGCACCCGTTACGGTTAACGTTACGTCAAACGTTGCGCCAGCAGTGTAGACGTGTGCAATTTTTTTACCCGTTCCCATAAACGAGTCGCCGAAGGTCCAGACGTACGTCAGTGCCTCCTGGTTGGCACCTTGCGATGCTGAGGCATCGAAAAGCGTGGGCATGCGGGCGTCGAGGTTTCCGCTGATCGAGAAGGCGGCCGTCGGCGCTGCGGCCGCGTCGAGCTGAAAATCTGCAACTGTCGGTGTCGATGGCGTGAGATCTCTCGTTATTTCCTGGAAGATGTATCCGTCTTTTTCGACTCGGATTTGTGTATCTGTTTGCCGAGGGCTTTTATGCCCCACGCCTTTGCCGACTGTCGCGTCAACCGCTCGTTGATTCTCGACTGCGGCGGTCGTTTTAGCGGATGGTCGGACGTCAACGTATTCGCGTTTCATCGAAAACCGAATAGATCCTGGCGTGCTAACCACAAGTGAGCGCGGCGCGGTTGGTGTGTCCAAGTCAAACTGCAAGCGGACGAAGTAGACACCGGTCGCGACGGATGTTGAATAGTCAACTAGTCGTCCGAGTACATCGTACAGGATGATTGCTGGCACCCGCTGATTTTCACTTGGAGCGATGTATCCGATGTTTATTTCGTTGTCCGGACCGTTGGTCGGATTCGGGTAAAGAGAAACGATTGCATGGTCTTCAATACGTTGCTGCTGCTCGTTTTCGATGCCGACGTTTGTAACAAACGACTTGTCGTATCGACCCTGGTCATCAGTAAACGCAACGGCGAGGGTATCAGACAGATCCGAACTCAGCACCATGATCCGGGCGCGGTGAACAGGTGTTGCGGTGTTGTCCGTAACGACCCCTGAGAGCTGCGACTGGTCTTGGGCGTCTGATATCGCAGGAAGAATGCAGGCCGTGAGGCATGTAAGTAGGAGAAGAGCGCTTCGGGCGCTCGAGGCGTCACGGTTACTGGGCATAATTGTGGCGAACACTGAGGGTTCGGTCATTTGTGGCGCCGAGTCATCGGACTCCACGACTGTTAGTGAGGATCCTGCGTTAGGAAGGCGGGAAATGAGCTCCAGGACTGCCAATTTCGTCCAATCAGGGTTCAGAACGTCCGTATGGGTAGGCGGTAGTGCTTGGTGAATGGCAACGCAGAAGCAGTTGGTTGCCCGTAGGGTTATGCCTCACACTCAGCCGGCGTATTACCTGTAGCAACGCTGCGGGAAAGCCGTACGTATATGTGGGCACACTTCCGGCCTTGCTGCCGATACAAGTTGCGTAGACTCACGATGAAAGTGGCTCCGCCCTCATTTCGGACCAAATCGGACACAACAATGCGTACCGAAACTCTAGAAGACCCCCGATCGGCTCGCGTCGATAGAACAGTCGGAGATTCAGAATTGAATTCCACCGGCGAATTACAGGCACCGCTGGTTCCTCGCCGGTCTGGACGAATCCAGCCAACGGCATCAGGATCAGTCAAACAAAGCGCTACCGTAGCCATGTCAGGAAGGGGAACAATTAAGCCTTACAAAGCAGAAGGGAAAAATCATCGAGTCAACTATCGACTAAAGGTCGAAATCGGATTGGCGATGTCGCTCGCCGTCTTGGTTGGCCTGACCAACTCACCGATCTATCCGCGTCAGGGTATTTCGGAATTCGTTGTTGCCAGTCAGCAAACGATACAGATTGAAGATGTTAAGCAGACGAAGCAGGAACTTCCTC
>CBDTVC010000065.1:0-8979 GCA_965363925.1 uncultured bacterium
CATGTAACCGTTGGCACCCACGATATCGAAACCGTAGCCGAGGATCCGATTAATCGTCGCGTTATTCGAATAGGCACCGTGCAGCGCATCATGGGCAACGCTGAAACCGATGCCAGCCATGCCGGCACCCATCAAGACGGCCAGTCCGAGCATCTGCCATGGGGTAAACTGATTGCTCATGATCAAGCCGTAGCAGACAAACGGAAGGCTCAACAAGATGACAGTCTTCAAAACCATCGCGCCATTTGCCTTGTCGGAAATCCCCTTCTCCGTAAAGTAATTGGCGACGCGGGTACGCACCTCCGTATTGAATGCATTGCCGTCTGGCTTGGCAAATCGGACCTTTCGTGTCGACATGTTACCCTCATTTGATATGACCTTATAAGATAAGCAACAGGTCCAGTTCAAGTGTAATGTCGCTCAACCGGCAGAAGAATCTAGTTTACCGATCTGAGTTGTACCCAAAACGGCACCTTTGGTGCCTTTTGGGATAGATTATCGGTGGCTCATGGTGTAAGTCCTCTTGAATCGCAGAGCGTTCCAACCAAAGTCGTCAGAACAAACAAACAATCTTCAAGAAAGATGAAACCAGCCGATAACTAAAAGATTGAATCTCGACCCGTAGCTTTTGACACTATGGGTAGGTGTCGGTCACAGGCCAGCCTTGGTTGTGGTTGTTTCGGCATGGCTCAGAAGTGGAGATTGTACCAAAACGTTCAAGAAAGGGCAGCTAAGTATGTTAGTCAGTCTGTTGCTGACTATCTTCAGTGTTGCCAACGTAAGTATCGTGCGTCACGAGAGCTTCCAGGCAGCTTCAAAATGGAGCCTCTCGCGTACTCCGCGCCTATAGCAACGGGTTAGGGTTATACCAAGATCATTCGCAACGCAAGTGTCGAACACAATTCGTCCAGATATACAATGCTAAGAAGCGAAGTCCATATCGCTGAATGCTCGGACGTTTCTCAGATAGTGACTGCAACTGATGCAGCCACCTACGAAGAATTCGCCCGCGAGGCAGAATCACGAAACCGGCGGTCCAAACGGCGTTCGACTCCATTGGAGCGGATGCAGCGATTTTATCGATCAGCCAAACGTGTTGCCTGGGACATCAGCGATCTCCCGTGGGATATCCATCCCCCTGTCCCCCGCTATGAATCGCAACGATGGCGCCTGGTGTGGTCTAGCGTTGTTCAGCAACAGCTGCAGGCAGATCGCACCGCAGTTGCCGCGGCCACAAAGCTTTTGATGGAAGTGCCTGAAGTCGAGGCCAAGATGTATTACAGCACGATGGTGCAGGATGAGGCGCGGCACATAGAAGGATGGACGCGACTGGCAAGTACGCTTGAGCCTGTGGAAGGCTTCAGCCCCTACTTTGCCGAACTGTCTGAGCGCTTTCTCGAATGCGAAATGCTGGAAGAAAGTGTATTGCTGTTTCAGGTTCTGTTCGAAGGGTGCGCATTGGAGGCCTTCCGAGAGATTGCAAAGGCCACAGATTCGACCGTATTGGGAGCGATGGCCAACAAACTGATTGTTGACGATGCTATCCACCATCGTTCTGGTGTGACGTACGAAGAACATCTGCTGACGGACGCCAGTCCTGCACTTAGGCAACACCTGAGCGACGTCCTGAAACGTTATATGCCGCTCTACATCGAGAACCTGACTTGGCGCCCACGTGTGCGGCGTTGGCTTTCAGGCCAGATGAAAGACCGTGACCGATTTGTGATCCGTCGCAACCAGGTCTTGATGAGTCGGGCCGTGACGGAGATCGGGCTAAAAGCCCCGTTTGACCTCTAAATCCGGTCAACCGTACCCGGCGGTATTTCGCGAGGGAGCGCGGGCAAGCAGCGGTCGTCGAGAGACAGACCAAAGGGCTTAGGAAAAGCGTCACCCGAACGCACGCCAAAAATAGCGAACATAAAAAAACGCCAGCGACTTTTGCCGCTGGCGTTTCTTTTTAGGCGTTGCTACAAGTTGATGCAGACTCGACCGGACTAAGTCCGATCAAACCTTTTTCGACTAGTCAGGAATTACGTCCTGTGCTTGCAAACCTTTTTGACCCTGGATGACTTCCATGGTGACTTTCTGACCTTCGGCCAGAGTCTTGAAGCCTTCCATCTGAATTGCGTTGTGGTGCACAAACACATCCGGTCCGCCCTCTTGAGCGATGAATCCAAAACCCTTGCTATCGTTAAACCATTTAACGGTACCGGGAACTCTTTCTGCTGACATATCAACCTCTTTACGTGAAACGCGCCATCTAGTCTGGCGCAAATGAAACTCCCCAAAGATAAGCATCTTCTGCAATATCCTTGCGGTGCAACAGGTAGATTAACACTTATCTTGATAAAAAGTTCTAGAAAACCCTAAAAAGAGTGTCGAATCGTGTCGAATAATCGTTTTGACAGCACGAAACTCTCCAATAAAGAGCCGAAAGCCGAAACGTCTGAGCTAAAGGCTAGACGCGATCGACGTACACAAGCTCTCCAATAACCTGCTTCACCGGGGCACGATCCTCACGTTGAAGTCGACGCAGTTCCAGACCCGTCCGAATATCATTGGCCTGGATAAGGCGCGAAGAGGGGCTCGCAGCATAGCGAACGTGAACGTGCGTTACACCGTCGATCCACCGCTGAGCACTTGAACGATAGGATTCGAGGGCACTTAGACAACCCTTTCCAATCGCAATACAACGCCAGGTGCGACCGATTCGACGCGTTAACAAATAAACTGCATCAATGGATTCAAAACTTGAGTCTATTTCAAACACTTGATATCGATACGGACGCTCACTGGCACCATACCATATTACATTGCCCTCGACACTCATTCTCGATACTCATACACACGGCGAATCGCACACTACGACCGTAACTTAATAGCAGGTAACGAATTGCAACCAAGGCGCCGTTTTCTAATAGAGTCGTTCCAGACAGACCTAACTCCTTGGCGCAGTGTTATTTCATGGGTCGCACTTAATCTCTATTGTGGGGCCCTGATGTACAATAGGAAAAACGGATCATTCTGCCGGTGAAGCGCTGGGCTGGGTGACTACAAGAACCAGCATCAGACGACGTTCGAAGCATGCCCGGTACCAGTTATCTCGGCGTCCGGGCCAGCGCCAGGACCTTGGTAACCGTTCGGCGGCCTAATCGGCCGCTTCTTCAATCATAACTGCCGCTGCCGAATGTCCCAGGTAGGCATCGATCAGCCAGTGGGCGCCATAAATCAACGGCGTTATTGCTATCGCAATAATGAATTTGTAGGCGTAGTTAAACAGTGTAATTGCAATAATTTGCGCAAATGCCAACTGCCCGGCGAATGCGACAGTGAGCACTACAAACGTGTCTAGAAACTGCGAGCCAAACGTCGAACCGGTTGCTCGAAGCCAAAGGTGTTTCCCCTTGGTGAGACGGCGCAGCCAGTGGAATAGCGTGATGTCAGCGAACTGACCAATCATGTAGGCGATAATGCTTCCGAGGATGATCCTTCCACTAGCGCCAAAGACCGTGTTGAACGCTTCCTCTGGCACGGGCGAAATATCCGCGGTCGGCGTCGCCATGGCTGCACGCAGAATGACAAACTCAAAAACAATCATTGCCATTCCGACCAGTGTCACGAAGCCGATGCCTTTCGGTCCGAAGTACTCGTTCATCAAGTCAGTAACAATGAACGTAATCGGAAAAGCAATCACGCCCGCTGTCATAATGACGGACGGAAAATCATAACCAAGAATGGTTATTGCTCGAGGCAGGTCGAACGCAACAAAGAACTTGCTGGCCGTGGCCTCAGCAATGACAAGAGCGGTAATAAAGATCGATGCACAAACCACAAAGAGTTTTTGCGGACGATCCAGGACGTAGAAATTCGACATAGGGGGGACGAACGAGAAGGATGGCAAAGACTCGCTTGCTAGTCAATTCTAAGCTTCTCTAGTAGTTCCGTCAACTGCTTAAGCTCGATCGACGAAAGATTGTTCATCAGCTGTCCCTGCTTTTTTTGCACGACCGGATCAATTTCCGCCAAGACCTCCAGCCCTTTCGGCGTTATCCAAACCTCAACGATCCGCCGGTCTCTGTCCGCTCGCGCTCGATCTACAAGGCCAAGCTTCATCAACCGGGTCACCATTCGAGTGACGTCCGGCGTCCGATCAAGCAGCCTGCTTCCGATTTCACCGCACGTCAGCAATTGCGGGTGGGCTCCCCTAAGAATCCGCAATGCATTGTATTGCGCTGGTGTCAAACCATGTGGAGTCATGGCTGACGCCAGCTCTCCAAGAATCCACGATCCGGTCACAATGACGGATAACATGGACTCCTGTTCAGGTGAAGAAAACTGCTTCTGTTTTATTCGTTCTGCAAGCTTCATGATTTCACTATGAATCGGAGTCCGGATTAAATTTCTAGGCCAAGGTCGAAGTTAACCCTTCATGGTACGATCCGCCTGTAGGGGTATCCCGCTGTCTTCTTGGTCCACTTAGTCCACTTAGTCCAGCCCAATGAGGGGAAATGACCAAGCTGGTTGTCCACGCGCAAATCGGCAGTACCAACAGATCTGATTTCTTATTATGAACGTTCACTTCAGGATAATACGTGATGAGTTCGGATCGCAAACCAAAGGAAATTCGCCACGAAGGCCGGCCAGTCAGAAACCTGATCAGTAAGAAGAAGAAGTCGTATCCCGTCAGCGATTACTTCGAGACTTACTTGACCAGATACGGCCGCCTCCAAGAAAATGGCATCCGCTATCAGGACCTCATGCGTTATGTCAACGAGATCCCTCTGTACGACGAGCTGGGCAACGACACGTTCTGGTCTACCGTCTTCTATTCACCAACGGAGCAGCAGGAAATCAACAACAACCTGCGCGAAACGTATGCAATTCTTAAAGCAAATGGAGATCTCGATGCTGTCAAACACCTTGTAGTCGACCGGATCGATTTATGTCTGTACGGCAATACGCTCCCGCTGCGAGTTCGCATCGTCAATTCGCTCAATGATAATTTCGACTACTTCTACGTCAAGAAAATTGATGCAAACCGCGTCTACGGCCTTGAGCTTGAGCACATTCTTTCACCCTCTCGGATCAACTACTTCATTCGCCAAGACTCCCTCATCGAGGAGCACATTATCGGGATACCTGCGGATACCTTTATCCGCGATAGTATGCCGCAGAATGACTTTGATAAAGTGCGGTTAGCGAAAGAGTTTACCAAGTTTAACGAACGGTGCTTTGTTCGTTTACTCGGTGATATGCACACGGGGAATTTCGTGATCGATATCCGCCGTGATTTCGAAAAATGGCACTACCTGATGCGTCCGATCGACTTTGACCAACAGAGTCACCACTGGCGAAAACAAGTCTATTTGCCTGCCTTCTACACGCAGAATGGTCCGTTTATCAAAACGGGGATTGAACACCTTGATCCGCAGAACGTGATCCAATATCAGAAAGAAGAGCGCGCGATGATCGCAAATCGAGTACGCGTCTCTCACGGCAGATTCAGCGCGTTGGTCGAAGTGATGCGGGAGGACCTGATTTCATCGGAAGATTTTGTCGATCGATTGCGAACGCAGTTGGCAAAACACTATGATGATGAACGTTTCAATTTTTGCCAGACGATGGGAGACTTGGTACACCTCTCGATTCATCGCATCCTGAACCACTCAAAGCCCGCATCGCCAGATTTGAACGCTTTCTCTGATGGGTGGTATTAGCTGCTCACACGCAGCGATCACACGCCGCATGGCCTCAAAACCCACGACTCCATTCAAAACCAAAATCAATGAATAAAGTAGTCGCAAACGCTCGAGCTGCTGTTGCAGACATCGGGGATAACGCAACCTTGATGCTTGGTGGTTTCGGCCTGTGCGGGATACCCGAGAATTGCATCAAGGCATTGGTTGATATGGGGGTTACCGGACTCACGTGTATTTCGAACAATGCCGGTGTAGACGATTTCGGATTGGGGCTTCTCCTTCAAAAGCGTCAAATCCGCAAAATGATCTCGTCCTACGTTGGCGAGAACGGAGAATTTGAGCGCCAGATGCTCAGCGGAGAACTGGAGGTGGATTTGATCCCACAAGGATCTCTTGCAGAGCGATGCCGGGCAGGTGGAGCCGGAATACCAGCCTTCTTCACGCCAGCCGGCTATGGAACGGAAGTCGGCGACGGAAAAGAAGTCCGTGTATTCAATGATAAACCACACGTTCTTGAGCACGCTCTAACGGCCGATTTTGCGATCGTAAAAGCATGGAAAGGTGATCGCTTCGGAAACCTCGTCTACAAAGGCACGGCCCGAAATTTCAATCCACCAATGGCCATGGCCGGACGGATAACGATCGCAGAAGTCGAGGAATTAGTAGATCCAGGCGAGCTGGATCCAAACGTTGTCCACACTCCGGGGATTTTTGTGCAGCGGATTTTCCAGGGCTCCCATTATGAAAAACGGATCGAACAACGGACAGTTCGCACGGCGTAACTCGGCGAATTCGTTTCCACAAGACACACGCTTCGACAATTGTTTTTTGAGAAGCACATCAAGGCTGAAGAATGCTGGACAAAAAAGGAATCGCACGGCGAATTGCTTTGGAGCTTAGGAATGGCTGGTACGTCAACCTCGGCATTGGTATTCCGACGCTAGTGGCCAATTACATTCCGCAGGGGATAAGCGTCGAGTTTCAGTCAGAAAATGGTCTCCTCGGTATGGGGCCGTTTCCGATCGACGGCGAAGAAGATGCAGACCTGATCAACGCTGGCAAGCAGACGGTGACGGCATTGCCGGGTGCCTCCATTTTTGATTCTGCAACGAGTTTTGCAATGATTCGCGGCCAGCACATTCAGCTCACGGTACTCGGCGCGATGGAAGTCTCCGATTCAGGGGACATTGCGAACTGGAAGATTCCCGGGCGGATGGTCAAAGGGATGGGTGGCGCCATGGACTTGGTCGCATCTGCAGACAATATCATTGTGGCGATGATGCACACTAACAAGAAAGGTGAGTCAAAGCTGCTGCCCGAATGCAGTCTGCCGCTCACTGGTGTGCGCTGCGTGAAGAAGATCGTCACAAACCTTGGCGTGCTCGACGTCACGGATGACGGATTCCTGCTGGTCGAACGCGCTCCCGGAGTCTCTGTAGAGGAGATAGTAAATGCAACCGCAGGACGGCTGGTGGTGCCAGAGGTCGTTCCGGAGATGGCCGTCACCAATTAGACATCACTCGATTGGCCCATTGCTGCGTCGCTAGTTACCGAACGGAAGCGATCATCGCCAACGTGTCTTTGACTTTCTGAGCCAAACCGTCAAAATCACCAGCGCTGATCAATTCTTTCGAAACAAGTTTAGAACCCATCCCGACGCAGGTAACGCCTGCCTCAAACCATTCGCGCAAACTAGACTCAGTTGGCGCGACACCGCCGGTCGGCATTATACTGGTCCACGGACATGGGGCCTTGACCGCCTTAACAAATCCGGGGCCCACAGTTCCGCCCGGGAATATTTTGACAATCTCGGCACCGAGCTCTTCGGCCCGGCCAATTTCTGTTAACGTCGCACACCCCGCTGCCCACAACACCTTGCGTCGATTACAAACGCGAGCAACATCTTCGCGTAGCGACGGCAGAACGACAAAATCAGCACCAAGCTGCATGTAGAGTGAGGCCGTACCCGCATCGGAAATAGACCCCACACCGAACTTGAGTTCGGGAATATTCGCCGTCACGTATCGACTGACTGCCCCAAAGACTTCGTGAGCAAAATCGCCGCGGTTTGTGAACTCAAATACTCTGGCCCCCCCATCAAAACACGCCTTAACGATTCGCGTGACAACGTCTGCATCCGGGTGATATGCAAGAGGTACAAGGCCCGTTTGCGCCATGGCCTGCGCAACGTCTATTCGTGAATGTCGTGCCATAGTTTCCCGCGGTGTTGAGTTTACATGTGACGAATGACCAACGCTCGACATGTCCCGAACAGATCACAATGGCGGGGAAAATCAATTTTCGGCAAGCCCGCAGCCAAACCGCCAGGAAGAATCAGGGACATCATTCACGGAAAGTACGGCAAGCGGATGCTTTCACGTGGGCTCTCGCGTCCAAACCGCGCCCGGGCATTCCACCCAGCTGCGTTCCGGTACAAATTTCGGCAAAAGACTAAACAAAAAGGCGCCAGCAAATTACGCCGGCGCCTTTATTTAAGCGGTCGAACCAAGTGAGTCCAACCAATCGATCTCACGTTCTGGCTCCCCGGGTAGGACTTGAACCTACAACCCTGCGGTTAACAGCCGCATGCTCTACCATTGAGCTACCGAGGAATTTTCTTCGCAGCCCGCAATTTACCAATACCGACGAGTGCGGACAAGCGTTTTGTTAGCTTTTCAACACTTGATGCGACCGAAATATCCCGGCACCTGCACAATACACGTACAAAACCGACCTCGCTTGCAAGAAACTATACCGATTCTTGTGTGTTGCGGGGATCCCACGCCGTATTTTGCTGATTCATGCGCGGTTTTGTGGCCACGACGTTTTTCGTGGCCTCGTCACCGACCAACCTGCGTCGAGCGGGTCTCCATTCCACTCGATCCTTCTATTGCCAATGCAGACTACTACCTCACACTCCGCGATCGACGACATCGAACGCCCCAATTTCCTCCTTTTGGCGTCGGACGTGGAAGAGGAAGACTGGGAGGATGACGAGGACGAGGACGAGGACGGTGAGGAGGAGGAGGATGAAGACGACGGCGACGACGGCGACGAGGAGGATGACGACTACGACTACGGGGATGATGAAGACGACGACCTCGACGACGATGACGACGATGAGAATGAGGACGACGACGACGATGACCTAAGCGACGACGATGAGGATTGGGACGATGAGGAGGATGAGGAGGACGAAGACGAAGAAGACGATGACCTAAGCGACGACGACGACGAGGACGACGACGACGAGGAGGACGAGGATTGGGACGACGACGAC
>CBDTVC010000066.1:0-8960 GCA_965363925.1 uncultured bacterium
TGATGAACAGCGGGACGTTTACAGTGGCACCGCTTTCAAGTTTGGCCGGTTTCGAACCGCCCGTTGCGGTATCCCCTTTTAATCCTGGATCCGTTTCGACAACGACCAACTCGACGGTCTTTGGCAGTTCAGTCGCGAGGGGTTCACCGGTCTCCGCGTAGATCAGAACATCGATCGTCCCTCCTTCTTTGATATAGTCTCGCCCAGTGACGAGGGCAAGCGGAATCGTCGTTTGCTCGTACGTTTCCGTGTTCATAAAGTGGAGACCAAAATCGTCTTCATACAGAAACTGATGGGAGCGCCGTTCAACTCGCGCCGTTTCAATTTTCTCGCCGGCACGGAACGTGTTGTCATTTACGCGACCAGTACGAACGTTTCTGAGCTTCGTCCTAACAAACGCCGGCCCTTTGCCGGGCTTTACATGCTGGAATTCAATAATTGTCCAGAGTTCACCATTCCACTTAATGGTGAGTCCGTTTCGAAAATCGCTTGTTGAGGCCATTCAGAAAGAAGTTAACGTCGGGTCTCCGCACAATTGCGGGGAAACCTTGAATATACCAGTGCCTCCAGCGGCAATCAATTGAAGCGGCCGGGGACTTTTCCACCAAGTGCCACGCTTTTCACTAAGACCTACGCTTTTTACCGGGCGAACTGCGTAATGAGCTTGCGGATGGTCATTTCGTCCAGCGCTGGCGGAGCGTCTTCAGCGATTTGAATCCCGTCTGCTACCTGCCCGGTGTCTTGCCGCCGCCGGGACTGGCCTTCGGATACCGGTGGTCGTCGTTTCGTTTGGGCATCGAGATCTCGATTCCGACTGAATTGGGCCGGTTTTGCAGCGGTATTCACCTGCCGACTGATCCGCCCTTCGACCGTTTCAATCCATTTAGCCGTGTGCCTCGATGCCTGGGAGTATTCCGCGTTTCCGGACCCGCCGCTTTTTGAAAGGCTCGGATGATTGATCGGATTGGTCTCAAACGCCATCCGTTTGATGTTGATCAAGTGTAGAGGCGAAATGTTGTCACTTGTTATCGATCCTCCCGCCGTGCCCGGACCCAGCGTCATCGCCGGAAATAGCTTGTTGGTGTAGCCGACGGAGCCAAGGGCCGCGACCGTGTTCACCACAATTCTCATCGCAGGCTTTTCAAGCGCGAATGCTTCGAGTATCCGCTGACGGGTACAATGGATCGCGAGCGTATGCCCCATACCACCAAAATCAAGCACCTGCAGGCATCTCTCGCAGCCCGCCTCCCAACCATCTTCGCGATAGAACGAGAGAATCGGCGACAAGGTCTCCATTGACAGCGGCTCCTGCTTGCCGACTTCGTCAACCTCAACAACGAGGGCACGAGTTTCGGCTGGCACGTCAAACCCGGCGGCGCGTGCAATTTCGAAGGGCGACTTACCAACCTGCTCAATGTTTACCCTTCCCCCCGGGACCGCGTAGTGCCGCAACAGGTTTGCCTGCTCTGAGTCCAGGAAGCATGCCCCCTGAAGCTGCATGCTGTCGATCAATCGACGGGCAATTGGTTCATCCGCAACAACACTCCGTTCGGTCGAACACAACGTCCCCCAATCAAAAGAAACGCCGTAAAGAATGTCTGCGGCAGCTTTATCGATGTCTGCTGACCGATCAACATAGACCGGGACGTTGCCTGAACCAACACCGTACGCCGGTTTGCCCTTGGAGTAGGCCGCCTTCACCATCGGTGTACCACCGGTCGCGAGAATTACGTCAGTTCCCCGGTTTTCAAGCAGCTCGTTTGTGCCGGCCATCGAAACATGCGTCAGGCAACCGAACAACCCCTTCGGAGCACCAGCTGCATATGCCGCATTGGCCACGATCTGAAGCGCCGCATTTGTGGATTGAGCTGCACGAGGATGAGGGCTCAAGACAATTCCGCATCGGGCCTTGGCCGCGATGATCGCTTTGTACATCGCCGTCGAGGTTGGATTCGTCGAAGGTACCAGCCCGGCGACCACTCCCATTGGCACGGCGATCTCCCAAATTGAGTCATTCTCGACTCGATTGATGATTCCACACGTCTTCATCCCTTCCATCCGCTCCAATAGTGTCGTGGTCGCGAACAGGTTCTTCTGAATTTTACTGTCAACGCGACCAAAACCAGTCTCCGAGCAGGCATGCCGTGCGAGCTTCTCAGCGGCTCTAGCGCCTGAGTCAGCCATTCTCTCCACGATGCGGTCGACCACATCCTGCGAAGCATCACGAAACGCGAGCTGAGCAGTTCGTGCCGCAGCAACCAGCTCTCGCGCCTGCTGAATTGACAGTAGATCCGGGTCCATAGGTGATCCTAAGTTGATCGTGGGCATCTTCTATTGATCCGAGTCGACGATTTGCGCGAGTCCTCGCGGGCAGCCTCCGTCTCCGGTATGCCATGCAACGATTGGCACCACTTGAAGCTAGCGTACGTGACGGCTGGGCCAATGATCGTCCATATGCAGTACAAGCGTTCTACTGCGGCCTAACCTTTGCACCCTGTCACATTGAGCGGTCAACGCTCCCTGGTTCCGTCGGAAAGCACCATCGAGAAACCACGGAAAACAATCAAACAACGCTATTCAACCAAAAAAAGGCATCTGCGCGGCAAAAGTTGATCACGAAAACAACTTGACTCTGTCTTATTTTGGTGCAGTTCAATGGGCCAATATCTTGTTTTGAGTCCCGGGAAACAATTAATCCAGTCAGGACTCGCTTCTCTGCGAGGCGCGTCCAATTCTGTGTTTTTGCTCGTTTAGTAGTGTAGCAAAATGGTCGGTGCGTTCCGATGAAACAGAAATATTAATTGATTGCGTTGAAAGAGGTTGTCGGGATTGAACAAATCGGTTATTTCGCTGTCAGAATTTGCGGCCTATTTGGCTGACGAACTGGACGAGTCGAGGCGCGACGAGCTGACTCGATATTTCTCGGATCATCCGGATGCCCGCGAGTTACTCCAGATGTCGTTTAAAGCCATGAAAGCTGGCGGTGATCGAAAACGGAAACAATCCACAGAAAACGGACCAGTTGTTCGTCGCGGATAAATGCAGGGCAAATTGCTACAGGTTGGCTAATTGATGTCAGAACAAAACGATTACGCACCCAAAATCACATCAGGCGTTGATGTCGTTGACCGCGCCTGGGGTGGACTGTTCCGCGGTGGGAGCTATCTGGTCTACGGGCGAGTCTCCAACGGTCGCGGATTGCTGGCTCTTGCCTTTGAGCAAGCGGGCGTTGCGTTGGGTGAACGGTCCATGTTCGTATCCAATACCCGTGAGAAAGATCTGCAAATTCAGTCAACCTCGATAGGGTTCAATGTTACGCGCGCCAACGACGAACAGCTCTTTCGGCATATCCGCACTAACGACCTGTCGCCATCAGCGCCATCGGATTCGCGATCACGGATCAAACACCTGATTGAACTCATTCTCGAATTCAAGCCGGCCCGGCTTGTCGTCAACGATCTCGTATCACTGATCAATGTTGGCCAGGAGCTAAGTCTCGGTGATTTCAGAAAGCATTTTATACACTTGCTCGAGGAGATTGAGCCGATTGACACAACGGCCATCTTTACGCTTCCGGATCCGGGAAATGAATCAGCCCGCAAGTTGGCCGAGTTCATCATGAGTCGGTGTGCGGGCGCAATTCACGTTGGTGCTCGTGATCGCGACTCTGAAGGCTACAAACTCACGCTCCTTCCTCAAATCGGACACGTCACCAGGCGAATGGTTGTGCCCTGGCCATTGCACGACGTGGTGTCGAGGTTTGAAGATGTTGAACAATCGTATCGTGCTCTCATACAGCAGCGTTCAGACGCACTTTACAGGTTAAAAGGAACAGAGCCGATGGGAGACGGAACGCCTTCCGTTGAACCGGCGACGAAGAAGGAAATCGTTCGTCACCAGGACCCTTTGCCCGCTACGCATGAGACATCGGATACGGTCGAGGCCGCAACAATCGATGACCTTGCAACCGGGCTTGGACTGGCTGATTCATATCCGTCTGCCCTCACGCTTGAGGAGGCCCAGTCATTACACGGCACTTCGGGCAAACCCGTGGAGATCAAGCGTTCCGTCACAGAATTTCAAGAGCGATCGCAGTTCCACACGGCTCTTCAAAATCAGTTTGATCAGCTAACTTCAGGTGGTGCACATTTTCTGTTGGTCGCAATGCGTGTGGACCCGACGCGAGAACCGGTTCGTCCATTTGACTTCGAGTTTTTAGCCAGCGTCGTGCTCGAAACGTTGCGAGACAAAGACGAAGCATTTGTCGACTTAAAGAGAGAGCGTTTGGTACTACTCTTTCCACATTCAAACGCGGATGATTCGCAGGAATTCTTCGCACGCGTTCGAACGCGTTTGCGTACAGAAGCACCACAGCAGGCATCTCATCTCCTAAACCTGGTGTCGGCGATCGTCGTGCCCAACGGAAATCCGTTTAACGGGGCAGACCGGTTTTTGAGCTACGTTCTCGATTCTAACTAAACAATGTTGAACATCGACTCAGTGCGAAGATTGTTCTTTTGCGTCGCTACAACCTTTCTGATTACCGCAGTGTCATCGGCTCAAGAACTGGCGGTTAATTCCACCCGTTTGCAGCCCGGCGTATCGGTTCAGGATGACCAGCTTCGTATAGCAAAAGAGGCTATTGAGGAAAACCCGTTTCAAGCACATGGCTTCGTCATGGCCGCAAGATACTTCGACAAGACCGACGATATCGTGCTGGCTGCGAAGTCGTATCAGGCGGCCGCCCTGCTGGAGACTCGTTACGAAGATGACGCTGCCCGCCTGGAAGCGGACGTCAACAGCCAACGAGGTCAATTGGGTGACACTCCGTTGCAGTTACAGGCGCGCACAGACCTGTTCCCGACCGATATCACGTCGATCCTCAGGCTCGCCGAAATCCGCATCGTTCAAGGCGCCACACAAGAAGCCGACAAACTTGTCCGTCGAGCCACCGCGCTCGACATGCGGATTCATGACGAAGAAGTAGAGGCGCTAGGTGACTTCGTCGCGAATGCATACCACATCGACAAACATTTATCGTACGTCGTCAAGTTGGATTCGTCACGGATTAACAATCGTCTTAAACGTTTTGCTCAGGCTGCCAGCGGCTATCGACAGCTACTAAGGGAATATCCGGACAACGACCTTCTGCTTTCCGAGGTGTCAGTTGTTTATGCGAACGGCGGGGATTACCGTTCCGCCATTCGTTTTCTTGACCAGTCGAACGCCGCTAAGTCTGAGCGAGAACAGATGCTGGCGCGAGATGCGTTCCTGATGCAAGTTGGGTTGATCTCTGAAGCGGCACAGGGACTAGTGGACTACTATCAAGATTACCCGGACGATGAAAATGTGTCCGATCGCCTTGAATCAATATACCCGAGGCTGGCTAATTTCCCGCAGGCGAAGCGCCTAATTGAGACGGTTCGGCCGGACCTGAAGCCGGTCCCTGGGACTGAGTTCAATCGCGGTACGGTCGCAACAGCTCGGCAATCGGCGTTTGGCTTAACAGCTTATCCATGGGTCCGTTATGTAAGCTCGACGGGCGAGGACTACAAGTATCGCGACAATGCGCAAGGTGTTCGATTGACCGCTTTTGTAAACGGGCGGATGGGTATCACGTTTGGTGCAAGCACTCACTCGATCACATCCAGCAACTCGTTTACAGATCTCGTCGATGAGAAGGAACGGCTGTCTCGAGTTGCAGTTGGTCTTGACGTTGGAGGGCCCGAGTTCACTCAACGGAATCGACAAGGCTCGTATCGGTTCATGTTGTTACTTGGACTGTCCGCTTATTCGAATGGAAAGACAAAACCTTTTGCCGAATCCATGCTGGAGCACGTTGGTCGAAGGGGTTTCAGTACCGGTTTGGAGTTGCGCAGTTCAGAAGGAGTTGCGGCGGGTGTAGCGCCTGTTGCATCTCAATTTGACTCCCGGGTATCCTCCGCGCGCGTCTATGTACAGAACTCGTACCGCTCACTAGTGAAGCTTCGCGGCAGCCTCACCATTCTTGGTATTGCCGACGAAGGACTGAGTCGTTCAAACTCCGTTATGGGAAGTGATGGTTTCGCCATGATCGGAATCCGTGTGCAACCTTCGTTACACATTGGCGCCGGCTACAGACAGATCGACTACGAGCGTAACGTGGATCTTTTTTGGGGTCCAAGTCTCTATCGTCGGCTGGAAGCGTGGACCGAGTACGAACAGTGGATTGATCAAACGCACGTCCGTTTCAGAACCGGGCTCGCTTCGATTGTACAGTCGGAACGACCCCTTCTTCCGTTTGTGGAAGGCTCGATTCGAGGACAAATCGCCGAGCACGCGACAATCGGATTGAGGGCTGAACTAGGACGCGACACCCGGTCAATCCGAAGGCTACGATTTGAAAATGGCCCAGACCAAGTCCTGACAGTTGCACTCCTTGAGGCAACTCTGACGTGGCACTTCTAGCAGCGCCCAACTGGGGCTAGCGGAATGGTTTGGATATCCGCAGCATATTTGTAAGGTCATCCGTACCGATCGGCCCGTTGTGATAGAGAAACGGTTCACCAAACCGAGCCCCGGCCGGATAGCCATACGTGCGAGCGCGCGCCTCCACCCACGCAAGGAAATCGGGATTGCTGATATACGTTTCAGTTTCGTCTTTACCCAGCTTGTATTCGGGGCTGTGAAACTGAGAATCGTAAGCAAGCAGCGCCTTCATCCGTTGGTCCCAGAATTCCGACACATCAACTACAATTGACGGTATAAAAGGGATGGACTGCATGTAGTGCAATACATGTTGTGGTCGCCACGGCGCCTGACGAACACCCTCGAACTCTGTCTCCGTCTTTTCCAGGCCGGCGTAGAAGAACGACGAGATGCCGAGTGCACTGGCGGCGGCGTGATCGGGGTGCCTGCAAACGGGCGAAGCAATAAGGGCAATATGCGGCCGAAAACGACGGACTGCCGCGATGAGCTTCAACTGATTTGTCTTGGTGTTCTGAATGTCACCATCAGGAATTCCGAGGTTGACCCGGTGGCTCAGCCCCATGATCTCGCCTGCGCGTCGCGCCTCATCGGCTCGCTTTTCAGGCGTACCCCTTGTACCCATTTCGCCCTGCGTCAAGTCGACGACCGCGACAGAACTGCCCCTCGCAGTTAATGAACACACTGTGCCACCGGCACACAATTCAACGTCATCCGGATGTGCACCGATCGCCAGCACATCCATTACATCAACACTCATGATGCGTCTCGATTAATTGACAACCAGGTTTACAATTTTGCCCGGTACATAGATTTCTTTTCGCAGCGTGCCTGACTCCAGGTAGCGTTGTACGTTTGACTCGGCTTTGGCTAGTGCAAGCACTTCTTCTTTTGACGCGTCCGGAGCAATCGTGATTGACCCGCGGACTTTCCCGTTCACTTGAACACCGATTGTCACCGTGTCGGCTTTCAGAAATTCGGGATCTGCGACCGGCCAGTTTGCGAAGCCGATTGATTCCGAGTGGCCCAGCCGGCTCCAAAGCTCTTCTGCAATGTGCGGCGCCATAGGTGCGAGCAACAATATCAACGTTTCCGCAACGACCCTCGGCACCACGTCAAGCTTAGTTAGGGTTGAGTTGAGCTCAATCAATGCAGCAATTGCCGTGTTGTAGCTCATTCGATCAAGATCAGTCGTCACGCGTTGGATCGTGCGGTGCACGTCCCGCAGCATCGCCTCTCCAGCATCGACTTCGGACACCCTCAACTGTCCAGTCTCTTCGTCAATCAACGTCCTCCAGACGCGGCGAAGAAATCGGTTTACGCCAACGATATCTCTTGTATTCCACGGCTTGGATTGTTCGAGCGGGCCAAGATACATCTCGTACAATCGAAGCGTGTCACAGCCGTATAGCGCATTGATCTCGTCAGGATTGACGGCGTTTTTAAGGCTCTTGCCCATCTTGCCGTACTCCTGGATAACAGGTTCGCCCTTACAGGTAAACTGCCGATTTGGCTGGTCCTGAACTTCGGTTGCCGTTCGCCCATCCTGATCAACCACGTCATCAGCCGGAACGATGATTCCGCGCTCGTCGCGGTAGGCATACGCTTGGATGTATCCTTGATTGACCAGTTTCCCGAATGGCTCGGGGGTGCTCACGTGACCCAAGTCAAACAATACTTTGTGCCAGAACCGCGCGTACAACAGATGTAATACTGCGTGCTCTACGCCACCAACGTACAGGTCAACACCATTTGATCCCATCCAGTATTGTTCGAGCTCTTTTCCAACTAACGTCGACTCATTTTTCGGATCGAGATAGCGCAAGTAGTACCAGCATGAACCAGCCCAGTTAGGCATTGTGTTCAACTCACGTGTGTACCGCACTCCGTCGATTTCTACAATTCGCCAATCCTCAGACGCTCGGCCCAATGGTGGCCTTGGCGGGGCATCCGGATCATCAGACGCGGACGGACGAAAGTCGTCCATCGGCGGTAATTTTACAGGAAGATGATCCTCGTCGACCGGCCGGATCGAACCGTCAGGGCCATGCAGAATCGGAAACGGCTCACCCCAGTAGCGCTGCCGACTAAACAACCAGTCACGCAATTTATACTGAATCTTTTTACTACCGGACCGATTCGCCTGCAGCCACTCTGCCATTTTCGTTTTGGCGGAATCAGTCGCCATCCCATCAATCGTCACGTCGGGGCCAGCGGAGTTGACCGCCACTGTTGATCCGACGAACGCTTCAGATACGGAACCGCCATCCTCGAGATAGTTACGTTCACTAATTCCATGTTCCTCAAGCCACGCTTCTGTTGGCTTCACAACAGCACGGATTGCGAGATCAAACTGCTTCGCAAAATCAAAGTCTCGTTGGTCGTGCGCGGGTACAGCCATGATTGCGCCTGTTCCGTAGCTGACCAGGACGTAATCTGCAATCCATATTGGAATGCGTTCGTTGTTGACTGGATTAATGGCAAAAGCCCCCGTA
>CBDTVC010000067.1:0-8913 GCA_965363925.1 uncultured bacterium
GATTTCGACTCAAGCAGTTGGACGTGGACGGATCGTTTGAATACTCACCGATTGCCGAGACCGTAGTCCGCCTTGTGGAAGAGTTTCTGCTTTCAGATGTCTACCCGAACCCGGTAGTTACAGAAGCCAGACTTTCGTTAACCGTCCGTGACGAGCAGAACGTGACCGTGGAACTCTTCGACCTACTTGGCAAGCGGGTACGCATGCTGCATTCCGGTACGATCACTGGCGGATCCGCTAAAGAGCTTACCCTGTCAACTGCTGATCTTGCTGACGGTCTCTATCTCGTCCGAGTTGCAGGCGAAAACTTCAGGCAGACTCGAAAGGTCGTGGTTTCACATTAGCCCAAAAGAGTCCGTATTCGAGACATCGCTGGGCATCAAAGTGAGACGGGATGCCACCGAAGGCGGATCTTACCGTGATGCCAAACCAACAAAGAAAGGGCCTTTCGCGACGCCCTTTCTTTGTTTCTGGACCATTCGCCCCCCTTTGTCCGTACACGCAGGATCTCTGCTGAGATTGTATCGAATAACCAAAGATCCCCTCGTGGATCGGCACGAAAAGTGCTATTATTGCCCGAAATAGTTGACACAATTTGCCCTATTTCATCTTTGAGTAACGTCGTTCACATTCTTAGCGCACACCGATTCGTCTCCGCAGTTGGTCGGGGCCTGGTGCAAGCTGCGTGCTCCGCCGTACTGTTTGTGTCCGTCAGCTCGGCGCAGGTATACGATGAAACAATCTACGTCGGTCCAACGACTGGCAGTCGGGAAACGGCCGCGATTGGTTCAAAGGCTAATCCATACCAAACGATTGATGAAGCGGTTCAGTACGCCGTATACGTGAACAAGCGCAACGAGCGACACACCCAGATTCTGGTTGCACCCGGAACGTATCGCGAGTCGATCAACCTGATCACCTATACGAACTTCGATACGAATCAGCCGCTGAATGAATCGCTAATCACGATCGAAGCCGAGATTCCTACCGAACGCCCAATTGTTTCGGGGTCCGATGTGTGGACTGAATGGCAGATTTCTGGCTCCACCTTCGCCCACCACTGGCCGTTCGATTGGGGCCTCACCGATGTCCGATTTGGTAACAATGAGCTGGCGGACATCGTTAAGCGTCGCGAAATGATTTTTGTCAACGGCGACCGTCTGACCCCCGTTGACACGGTAACCGCTCTGGTAGCGGGCTCCTTTTATGTCGATGAGGAGATTGATTCCGTCTTTGTGTTCCCCTCTAATGGCATCGATCTGACGACGTCGTTGGTCGAAGTCGCGGTGCGTCCAACAACGTGGGCGCAGGAGTTCGAGAATAACGTAACGATCCGAGGCCTGGTGTTTCAGCACTCGAACGACGAATGGCTGGACGGATCGGCTAGTATCAAGATCAGCTCTTCGCACGGACTTACCATCGAAGACTGCGACTTTCGAGATAATAACTGGACTGGATTGTACATCGGTCGTTCAGACAACGTAACCGTCCGAAACAGCCGGATGAATGACAACGGTGGACGCGGGCTGGCGGTGTGGAACCTCCGTCATGGCCGGTTCGAAAACTCGGAAACGAGTGGCAATAACTGGCGCGGATTTCTTGGCAATTTTGCCGGATGGACCGTCGGAAACAACATCGATAGCTCACACGATATCGTCTTCTTTCGACATACGGCGAACAACAATTTCGCACGCGGCCTGTGGTTTGACACGGACGTTAAGGACGCCTTGGTCTTCGAGTCGACTTTCTACAACAACCGAAATGACGGTCTCTTTATAGAAGCGACGCAGGGCCCGATTGCAGTGATGCATTCCTACGTTGTCGAGAATGGTCGTGATGGTCTCTTTACAGGTGCCGTGGAACAGTTAACGCTTGAGCATAATTTTTTCCGCGACAACTTTCGTTCTGCTATTCGGGTATCTGGTGCTATCGGGGGCCGAGAAATTACTGACTTCGAAACCGACTCTGTCCAAATTGTCGAGACTCGGAACTGGACCATCTTGAACAACCGATTTGTTGGATCGGGGCCATTTATGCTAGGTACAACTGTTGACCAGACGACGTGGGACGACTTCACTTCGACCCTCACATCGGACTTCAATGACTGGTGTCACCCCGCACAGGGAGCGATTTTCCAAACTGTTGGCGGTAGTCTTCAGACCCTCTCGCAATGGCGGCTTGAGACGGGCCAGGATCTGAATTCGACTTACTGCAACCCGGCTTTGGCCAACGAACCGGAGAACACGGAGGGTGTTGAGCTAACGATTGAGCTATTTCCCAATCCACTAGTCCAATCCGGACAGATTGTCGTAAAGACAGAACACGCGACCGATCACGTAATCCAAATCTACGATGCCCTTGGGCGGCGGCTTAAGCGTGAAGCATGGCCATCCGCTACAACGACGACAGTTTCAATTGATGCATCTTCCCTCTCCGCCGGAGTCTACTTCGTAATTGTGGAAGCCGGGCTGAACGTGGAGCGCCGCGAGTTCATCGTCGCGCGCTGAGTTGACTTGCGTTTCCTAGCGAGGGATTAGTCCTTTCTGCCTAGCGTATTCAAAGACGCTTCCAGCGCGTACGATCTCGGCGATTTCACCGAGCGGGCTGAGTAAAAATTCGTCGCCCGTCGTGTGGTTCTTCAATGTTGCAAGATCCACATCAACTTCCACTTCGTCTCCTGTTCGGATCTTATCAATAAGCCGTTCTCGAGACTCGATCGGCACGACAAATCCTCCATCTACAGCGTTCCGAAAGAAGATCCGCGCAAAGCTTTCTGCCACCACCACTTTGCATCCTGCCTCTGCGAGTGCAAATGGTGCGTGTTCGCGCGATGATCCGCAACCAAAGTTTGATCCGGCGATCATGACGCGAAACCGGCTAGGCAGGTCATCTTCTGACCCACCACAATCGGAGAACGGAATGCCGCCATTGGGTAGCCCCTGCCCTTCTACGGGAACAGACGTCATCGCATAGCAACCGTACAACCGACGCTCAGACGGCTCGGTCATGCTATACACAAGATGTTCAGCGGGAATGATTTGATCAGTGTCGATCGCGTCTCCAACAACGTACGCGAGGCCCCGAATGGTTTCTTTCATAGAGTAATTTTCCGGCTCTGCCGCGGGATTGGAATACGCGATCCTTAAACCAATACCTCGCGCGGATCTGAAATGACTCCGTTCATCGCGGAGACGGCAACGGTTAATGCTGAAGCCAAGTAAACGGATGATGCTTTTGAACCCATTCGCCCAGGGAAATTCCGATTCGTAGTCGAGATTACTACCTCTTCGCCGTGGGTACGACCAAACGTATCAACAGGACCACCGAGGCAGGCAGCACAACTTGACTCACCAATCTTACAACCGGCATCCGTAAAAATCTCCCGGAGCGTCTTCCCATCAATCGTCACGCGGTCCATTGCCCGATCAACTTCCGTACTCGCTGGCACGATGTACGTGTCCATCTGGACGACATTACCTTTCAGAATACGTGCAGCCGCCTCAAAGTCTTCTAGTTTACCACCCGTGCAGCTACCAATGTATGCGCGGTCCAGCGGCGTACCTGCCACCTCCGTAACCTTGGCCGTGTTGTCTGGCCGATGCGGCTTGGCCACTACCGGCTCCATCGTGGAGACGTCGTAGACAAATTCAGAATGGTAGCGGGCATCCGCAGAATGGTATAGCGGTTCGAACGGACGATCCGTACGCTGCCTTACATACTCAAGCGTCACCTCGTCGGGTGCAATAATTCCGTTCTTCCCTCCCGCCTCGATCGCCATGTTTGTCAACGTCATGCGCTCTGGCATATTGAGATCATAAACGGCCTGACCGTCAAACTCCATTGTTCGATACGTAGCGCCGTCGCAAGTAATGTCTCCAATCACCGCAAGTATCAGGTCCTTAGCCATCAGATACGGCGGCAACTCACCCTCGAATACAAAGCGCATTGTCTCGGGTACACGGACCCACAGCTTCCCCGTACCCATAATCAACGCCGCATCCGTATTGCCGACACCCGTCGAGAAAAGTCCAAAAGCACCGGAGGTACACGTGTGGCTGTCTGTCCCGATGAGGGTCGTACCCGGGAGGTTAAAACCTTCCTCGGCAAGACCAACATGGCACACGCCCTTATACCGATCACTGAAGGCGTCGAAAAAGTGCGGCAGTTTCTGATCTTCCGCAAATGCCCGAATAGCATCCAGATTTCTTCGTGCGTGTACGTTCTCGGTAAAGATGTAATGATCTGGCATGATCACCACTTTATCTTGATCCCAAACTCTGGCCGCTTCCCCAAATTCGCGTTTGAAGATGTCTATGGTTGGTGGTCCACAGACGTCGTGGGTCATCAACACGTCGATATCAATCCAAATGTGTTCTCCTGGGGAGACTCGATCACGACCGGCGTGGCGCGCCAGTATTTTTTCAGTGAGTGTCATTATTCACTGCCGCCCTGGAACGCTTGCATAATACTTTCGCCAACAAACTGAACGGACTCTTGGTCAACCCGGTATGCGGCCAGATGATTAAGCGCCTCGAGATAAGCTTCCACGGACGCACGCAAAACATCAGTACTCCGAGCCGTGCCGGCAAAACAGGCACCACCGTATCCGATCATCACGGACACTTCCCCAACAGCATCCGCACCCTCAGAAGTTGAGCGAATGGAGTACGTAATCAAGTCGTGTGTTTCTTCAACGGCTTGATCGATCGCGTAATAAAGCGAGTCGACCGGACCATCGCCGGTAGCCGTTCGGCTGACGACTCCACCATCTGCAGTGTGAAATATACTAACGGTGGCGGATGGATCTACTGCCGTCCCAACTCGCACATCCATGGAATCGAGTCGGTAGAAAGCGGTTTTCATCGGAGTTTTAACTGTCTGGTTAAGTAAGAAAAATAGATCTGAATCGTGAATTTCTTTCTTCTGATCAGCGATCTCGAGGAAGCGCTCATAAATCTCCGCCCGCTTTTCCTCTGGAGCTGGAAGCCCCAACCGTTCCAACCGCTGAAACAGTCCACGTCGTCCCGAGTGTCGGCCAAGTCGAATCGATTCTGAAGTTTGGCCAACATCCTCAGCACTCATAATCTCATACGTTGCTCTGTTTTTCAACACGCCGTCCTGGTGAATCCCCGCTTCATGACTAAACGCGTTTGAACCAACAACGGCTTTGCATTCTGGCACGGAGAAGCCAGTACAACTTGACACCAATCGCGAGGTTGGAGTCAGCAAACGAGAATCGATCCCGGTCGACATGTTGAATTGATCCGAGCGGACCTTCAGGGCCATGACAATCTCTTCAAGTGCCGCGTTGCCTGCGCGTTCTCCTATCCCGTTGATCGTGCATTCAATCTGTCGTGCCCCGCCTACTGCCGCAGCAATCGAATTCGCCACGGCAAATCCAAGGTCATCATGGCAATGTGCTGAAAGAACAATGTTATCCGCCAAATTACAGTGCTGGCGAACTGTTTCAAAGATTGCCGCATATTCAGTTGGTATGCAATAGCCGGTGGTGTCCGGCAGGTTGATCGTAGTCGCGCCGGCTTCGATAGCGGCCTGAATAACTTCGACCAAATACTCCACCCCGGTTCGGCCCGCATCTTCCGCGCTAAACTCAACGTCGTCTGTAAACGTTCGTGCATATAAAATCGAGTCGACTGCCATTTTTAGTACAGTCCTCCTCTTTTCCGGCAAATCTGCCCCGTATCGGGAACTGCCAAACTTACTCTTCAAGTGGATGTCGCTCGTTGCTATAAACGTGTGAACCCGCGTTCGGGTGCCGCCTTTCAATGCGCGTCCTGCTGCAAGAATGTCTGGCTCGGTTGCCCGCGCCAGTCCACAAATCGACGGCCCGTGGACCTCCTGAATGATCTGCTGCACAGCCGCGAATTGGGCCGGCGATGAGACTGGGAACCCCGCCTCGATCACATCAACTCCCAACTTGGCCAACTGCTTGGCGATGGCAAGTTTATCGTCCAGCGTCATCGAAGCACCAGGTGCCTGTTCGCCGTCACGTAGCGTCGTATCAAAAATCGTAATTCGTTCCATCGTGTTCCGTTGATCTCCCAAAGAGGTTATCTATATCCCGTGAATGGTGAACTGCTTTAAATCATTACTGCTCGGCGTTAGGTCGGCACTGGGTGGATCCGCTGCACGCGCTCAACAACCATCGAACCAAATTCCTCTGTCGATACCGCTTGCCCGCCACCGCGAGACATGTCTGCTGTCACAGTTCCCCCGGCTCGAACCGAGGCAACGGCAGCCCGAATTCGCGACGCCACTTCGGGTAGACTCAGGTAATCGAGTAACATGGCAGAACTCAGAATACAGCCTACCGGATTTGCGATACCGCGCCCAGCAATATCCGGAGCACTGCCGTGTACCGGTTCGAACAGGCCGTGCTTAAACCCAATACTTGCTGACGGCAAAACACCAATCGATCCCGGCAGCACCGCTGCCAGATCCGATAGAATATCACCAAACAGATTGCCGGTTAATATCACGTCAAAGTCAGCCGGTTTCGTAACCAATTGCATTGCGGCATTGTCGACATACAGGTGAGCCAGCTCCACGTCCGAATATTCAGCCCGTTGTATCTCGATAACAACGGATCGCCAGAGCCTGCTGGATGCGAGAACGTTTGCCTTGTCTACTGACGTGACCTTTCCGCCCCGTTGTCTCGCTTGTTCAAAGGCGATCCGTGCAATGCGCTCAACCTGGGACTTGGTATAGACCA
This sequence comes from uncultured bacterium, assembly GCA_965363925.1. GTDB lineage: Bacteria > Bacteroidota > Rhodothermia > Rhodothermales > JABDKH01 > JAGQWL01. Next base: position 6,734 of record CBDTVC010000067.1, read on the forward strand.
TCGAATCGAGAGCGGTCGGATCGTCCAAGTCGTTCCGGGTCCAGCGGGGCTCGCCGAAGTAGATACCGCTGGTGAGCTCTCGAACGATGAGCAGGTCTACACCGGTTGCGACTTCCTTTCGTAACGGCGAAGCGCCAACATCCGCAGTCCCAACGACAACTGGCCGCAGATTGGCAAAGACATCAAGATATCGACGCAGCCTTAGCAATCCTGCTTCCGGGCGCTTTTCCGACTCAACGTCATCCCACGCTGGGCCGCCGACGGCCCCGAGCAAGACTGCGTCGGCAGCCCGTACCTGCTTCTCGGTTTCAGCAGGGAACGGATCACCGGCGGTGTCGAGTCCATGGCCACCAAACGATGCTTCGTTGATAACCAAACGCGGACCGTCCGCAAGCGCCGCCTGAAGAACACGCACAGCCTGAGCGGTTACCTCAGGGCCAATTCCGTCGCCCGCAAGGACAACCAGATTGATGATGTCTCGCACGACTAAATAACCTCTGAGGTCTCGGCTGTCTCCTTGGCGGCACCGGTACGGATCCAACTCATCATACTCCGAAGCTTCTTGCCGACAACCTCAATCGGGTGCTCTCGCGATTCCTTCCGGAGCCGATCCATGTTCGGCCAGCCGGCTTCGCACTCGTCAATCCATTCCTTGGCAAATTCCCCCGACTGAATTTCCGAAAGAACTTTCTTCATCTCCTGCTTCACAGCTGGGTTGACGATTCGTTTGCCACGCGAGTAGTTACCATACTCTGCCGTGTCGCTAATGGAGTAGTTCATGTAGGCGAGTCCACCTTCATAGTACAGATCGACAATAAGCTTCAACTCGTGAAGGACCTCAAAATACGCCAACTCCGGTGGATAACCCGCTTCAACCAGTGTTTCGAAGCCCGCACGAATCAAGCCTTCTGATCCGCCGCAAAGCACTGCCTGCTCACCGAACAAATCCGTTTCCGTTTCATCTTTGAAATTCGTCTCGATAATCCCCGCACGGTCTCCACCAATTGCAGCTGCATAAGCAATGGCCAGTTCCATTGTAGAACCGGATGCATCTTGCGCAACCGCAACCAGACACGGTACGCCCTTTCCTTCTTGATAGGTTCGTCGCACGAGATGGCCGGGGGACTTCGGCGCAACCATAAATACATCAACACCAGCTGGGGGCTCAATCAGATTGTAATGCACGTTGAAGCCGTGGCCAAACGCTAGTGCTTTTCCAGGCGTAATATGGTGCCGGATCTGCGACTCGTATACAGCCTTTTGATGTTGATCGGGAATCAACAACATTACAATTGATCCAGCAGCAGCGGCGTCTTCGACGCCCATCACCGTCAGTCCCTCTGCGCGAGCTGCATCAGCCGAAGCAGAATTTGGACGAAGACCAACGACGACGTCAAACCCGCTCTCTTTCAGGTTCAGCGCATGAGCGTGTCCTTGACTACCATAGCCGATAATGGCGATCGTGCGCCCATTGAGAAGGGCCCGGTTTGCCGTGTAGTGTACGTTAAGTCCCATGGTCTAAGACACCTTTACTTAATAGTTTAGATACAGTAAAAACAGTTGCTCGTCTTGAGTTCGAAACTGCCGGAAGGACTCTTGTTGTCCCAGTAATTTCATTCTCATTCAAAATGCGCCAAGGCGCTTGTTCTGCCCGATTCGATCAGATCAGATCCAAACTTATTCCGCCTCCTCATACGGCAGTTCTCGGCGCAGCGCGACACGTCCGCTTCTGGCGACTTCCAGTATCCCGTGTTTCTTAATGAGTCCGATAAATGCGTTTACCTTGGCCGTTGGCCCAGTCAATTCGATCGTCACACTGTCAGAAGTAATGTTCACGACCTTGCCTCGAAAGATCTCGATCGTGTCCATGATTTCCGGCCGCGTCTCCAGTGTGTAGCGAACACTGACAAGCGCCAGTTCGCGCTCGACGTATGGCTCGCCTGTTAGGTCGTCCACCTCGAGTGTGTCTACAAGGTTTTTCAACTGCCGCATCACCTGTGCGATTATGCGGTCGTTACCCGTTGTACAAAGCGTCAGCCTGGCCACGCTCGGATCGTCCGAAATTCCAACCGCGACGCTTTCCAATCCAAACCCGCGCGCCGAAAATAGATTCAGGACGCGGTTGAGTGCGCCGACCGTGTTCTCAAGGCGTACTGCAACGACGTGACGGTTTACGCCTT
>CBDTVC010000068.1:0-8876 GCA_965363925.1 uncultured bacterium
CAAGTACACCGTTCCGGATGCAGATGATTGACGGGTTGTACTTCCAGGGAAGCATCGCGACGTATCAGCCTTGCGGCACGTTTGCAATCGGGCCAGCAAGTCTTTCGTTTGGCCCGTCCGATATTTCGTTTGAATTTACTCCGGACGTGGAACAGGTTCTGTTGAACGGTTCTGCCACTGTGTCGCTCCCGGGCACGCAGGCCAATACAACCGTCAGCGCATCGGGATTGATCAGCGTGGATGTTCTTGCTGGTACCTTGACAGATGGTTCTATTGTGCTGAACGATCCGTTTAGCTTCGGCGTGCCGCTTGACGCCGATGAGCCATTGCTCCAATTTGCTGCCAGCAGTGCGTTGCTGGATCCAAGTGGATTCAAAGTATCCGGAACGGGTAACCTCGATGCCGCAGGGACAAAAACAAACGTGCAGTTCAGCGATCTGTTGTTCGGATTCCCAACACTCGCTGTACAGAGCGGATCCGCTACAATCGCAGCGGGTCTGGACCTGCAGTTCAATCTTTCGCCGCTGGGATGGTCTTTTGTCTCGTCGAACGCACCGCAGCCGTCGGATAACTTCATCCGCGTGGGGCTAAATGGGGGTGCTGTGTTGTCAACCAGCGGCCTCGGGTTTGCAGGATCTGCAACTGCTGATCTCGTCTTTGCGGATCAACCGTTTGCCTCGCTGACCACTGAATTTGGAAATGGCTTTGCCTTAAACGTGGGTGCGTTCAATGTAAACCAGGGCCACGCACATTTCTTTACGGCGGATGACCTCGATGAACCGCTTGCGATACTGGATCAGAACGGATTCTCGATCGGTGGTGGAATTCTTGCTTTGCTGCCTGCCCAACTTGGTTTGCCAACGCCAGATGTAGCGTACCTGGTTACGCGTGACGGTCAGGGCAATCCGCTGATCGATGCTGTGAACTCTGACAACGGCTGGAACCTGTCGACCAACAATCCGATCTCGTTAGTCTTGGCGGGATTGGAAGACGGACAGGGCAATGCACCGACGTTTGACGTTGAATTCCAGCTTTCGACGGACGCGGCATACAATGTAGTCAGTGGCTCGATCTCGCTGGCTTCGCCCGTTGACCTGGAACCACAGCTCGGAATTCCATTGACGCTCGATGGACTCAGCCTGGATGCGTCGGGTCCGCTCTCCCTCGTGGCTGATCTTTCGATTGCGCTACCCAAGGCATTGGGCGAACACGACCTTAGCGCGACGGTCGGGATTACGCCCGCCGGATTTGCAGACATCTTACTAGAATTAGGTGATTATGCGACCGCCTATTCTGATGGCGTCACTCCGCTTTCGAGCTTCACGTTTTCGTCGGGTTCGAACAACAGCGCAATGGACCTCTCGGTTGCGCTGAACGGTGTTCGGATTGGTCTTGGAGCGACCCCATCTCTGAACCTCTCAGCGACTCTAGCCAGTTCTCTATTGACGGACGACGATTCACCGGCATTTTTCTTCGCGGGCGGTTTCTCCGGAAACTCCTGGTCCATCGATGTTGATCCGATTGGGTTAGAGGAAAGCATTCCGCTTGGCGTGGCGAGTCTACGGCCGCTCGGCCAGGATCCGTTTGGGATTCTACTGGATGACACTCGGTTCGAGCTTAGTGTGGACGGCGAATTGTCGTTTGAAGAGTTGCTTGGGGAGCCATTTGACGTTCTAATTCAGAACTTCGTAATCGGCGTTCGGAATGTGGACACCAATCCTTCAATTGTGTTCGAGGTCGCATCAGTAACATTACCAGATCAAGATTTTGAGCTGTTTGAAGGTGCGGTTGCACTGGAGGTCAACGCGCCGACGTTGGGAATGGTCAACGGCGTGATCGCTGTTTCTGCGAATGCGGGCGCGATCGAATTTGCAAACATGAATGTTGACTTCGGCGCTTTGTCGTTTGACACCGAAGGCACGTTTTCGCTTTCGGATGTGAGTGTCGGCAACGTGCAGATTCTTGGCGACCTCGTTTCGTTGACGAGCATTGGACTCGAGATGCAACAGGGGCAGCTTCAGCTTGACGCTGGGTTCACGGTCTCGCTTCCGGATCCAATTGATGCGACGGCAGAAGCCACGTTGTCGATCTTTCGCGATAACCAGGGGGCTGTTCAGGTTGAGTCCGAGATGCCCGCTTTTGACCTGAACACCGAGTATGCCCTTGGTGAGTTCGGTGTGTTTAAACTCTCGAAGGCGAAGGTTGATGTGGATCCGTTTGATCCCCTTTCTTCAGGCGTTTATGTCAACGGCGTTGTCGAAGTCGAGGATGATCCAGTTGTTTGGTTCGGCAGCGACGGAAACTTCCCGAACGAAGCAGGCATCAGCTACACCGACCTTACGGGTCTTCGTTATAACGTAGCGGGCAATGTTAATTTTGAGCTGGAGACGAGCTTCTTTGAGATTGCTGTGGAGGCAAATGGCGCGACCTCCAGCAGCAATGCCTTTGCGCTTGAACTCGGTGGCCAGGCGTCTGTGACAATAGCCGGTGTGGGCGGCTCAGTGGGCTACGAAGGGTTCACCGTGGGTGCGGATGGCGTAACCGACGTCGGAAGTCTTGTCGCCCCTGCTGAGTTTACGTTGCTGGAGATCATGACGCTGTCTGTTGGCAACTTCGAATACATTTCCTCGCAGAACGGCGTCTCGATTGAGATTGCGGACGGCTTTGGTCAGGGGATGGAAGGAGCCCAGAACCGTGCCGGTCAACCCGCGCCGACCAAGCAGGTTACGGTCAAAGAGTACCTTTGCTTCGGTCGCTGTGGATCAGCTGGGTCTGACGTGTCACTTACTATTGGAGGCAGCAGCTCGAATGACAATGGTACGTTCTCCGGTGGCGTCGATGAAGTATTGTTCTACAAGACGCTCGACGGGTCTACCTATCTGCATGTGGACAATTTTAACCTGCAGTTGGGTAAGACGTTTGAGATGTCCGCTAGCCTTCAATACGAGAATTCGGCTGAAGGCTTGACACTTCGCGCGGTTGGGGGCGGGACCTTCGACGTCGGCGATATGCAGGCACAGGCATCGTTGGCTGGTAGTTTCTCTACCGTAAATGACAAGCCAAGTTTTGGACTGTTTGTCGCTGTCGCGTCGAATGTCGGCATTCCGATTGTACCGGGTGTTGTGGACTTGACGGGTGCAGGCGGCGGCTTCTTCCTGAACCCTCAGCAGGCGGATCTGAATCTTGTCACGGGGCCAGGCGGCGCGCTCGCGGCATTCGGCTATGAAACGATAAAGCCCGTACCGGTTGCTGGCGACGTCGCCTTTGCGGCAATGTTGTTTGCGAAAGCTGGAATTGGAGGTTCCGGCGGCAAATATATCGTTGACGGGAAAGCATTCTTGATGATCACCGACCGGAGCATCCTGGTGGACGCACAAGGCTCGGTTCTACAGTTTGATGGAAGCGGCTCACTAGGGGCGGAGCTGACAGCTGGAATGTCCATCTACGCCAGCGTTGATCCGTTTATGCTTGACGGAAACGTTGTCGTCGACGCCAACATTCCGATTTATGCCTCTGGAGGATTGGACCTGAATCTGTTTATGCTTAAACGCGACGGTCGCCTGGTTTGGGGTATTATCGGCGACGGCGAGTTAAGCCTGATCAACGATTTGTTCACAGCGACAGGCAGTTTCGCGGCAGCGGATATCGGTTTCCTTTTGGAAGCAGGTATCTCGTTCGACTTTGACATCCCGATAATCTCGATCAATGTCGACGCAAGTGGTTCTATCTGGTTGATGACCGATGAACAGTTCCCGATGCCGTTCGGCGCGTACGCAACGGTTGCCGCAGAACTGTGTGTAGACGTGCTGCTTGGCGACGCGTGTGCGGGGGCTGACCTCCGGGCGGCGATCGTCAAACGACGGTCGTCCGGTTTTGAGCTGTTTGGTGCAATTGCTGTCGAGATTCCACTTGTCCCAGGCAAAGCAAGGGCCTGGGCGGCAGCCTCGCAAGACGGCGTTCGATTTGGACTTGGTAGTGGCGGTAACAACGACCTGATTGCACAAGCCCAGAAACAGGCACAAGATTTTAAAGACTATGTAGCAAGCCTCGCAGACGAAATTGACGCGGCACGCGGCGAAATGGAAAACCAAACGGTCGCGCTTGAGGACCTTGTCGTCTCATCTCAAGACGCGGAGGCGGCCGGAGCCAAGTTCTACACCATGAACAAGTCGACCCGCGAATCTTATGCTCAACAGATCGAATCGAACGAGCCCAACGTGAGCGGACAGTTTTCCAGCTATATCTTTGTGCGCGACAGTCTCCTGCTCGGTGATCTGCCGGGGTCAAGACCGCTCCAGAGCGACCCGCGTTTTGACGCGGTCTATGTTGCACAAGGCAAGGCGCAGTCGCTGGAGAGTCGTGCCATTGAAATAGCAAACCTCGTTGCCCCTCGACTCCGACAGACTGAGCTTGAGGCAATCCAATTTCGCAATGATGCGGATGCCGTGTTGGATGAGTTTTATGGTTCGCTTGAGACTTCTCCAGTCGTGGCGTTTGATCAAGGTCACTCCGGTCCAGATGCCGAGGCACCCACGATCGAGGTAGATCTGGCTGCCGCAACATCCTTGGCCGCTCAATCAGCAACGTTGGCGGAATCTGTTGCTTCCTCCGCAGATGAGACCCTTGAAGCCATCAACACCATCGGTGATAATCTGTCGCGGATACACTCGTTGATGTCTCTTCAGTTTTCGGCCGAAATCAGATACGATCCGTTCACCGGAGCCATCGTAGATGCGTCGATCAGTTCCGTGCCGTCAGTCAACGATATGATGCAAGCCTTCTCCGCCGCCGAAAGTGCTTTCGACGAGTACTATGCGGAGTACGGCAACTGGTATTGGAGCGGCCGGGCCTGGGCGCAAAGGATGAATTCCAGACTCTACACTTCAAATGGTGCAGTGAAGGGGGGATTGGAGCAGTACTTGAACGCAGCCTACAGCACCCAAGGGACCAAGGCGGCTCGGCTCGCAACATCGGTGGAACGAGCACGACTATTATCGACCATTTCGGGCTCCTCGGCCGCGCAAGCAGCATATCAGGCCCATCCCAAAGACCCAACGTTGATCACTGACGTGACCCTGAAAGAACTATACACAACCAACGGGATTCGGTTGTGGTATGACTTTCATACGGGCGGGACTACGGAGCTCGGAAAAGTGCTCGCATCATCCGCCGTTCAGGCGCTTGAAGGGCAGAGAACGCGGGTTCAGCCATTGATTCAAGCGCACGCAGCGGCCACGAACACCATGGAAAGAGTGTATCAGCTTCGTGCCGACATATCTGCCATGCAGTATTCGCTCGTCGACAATCTCCTCAGTCAAAATTCTACGCTTAGCTTTCTACCCGACTGGGTTGAAACCAGAATGATTGGTCTAAAGGCGCATCTCGGAAAAGCGTTGCAGGTGCCAACCATTTCGGGGATTTCAATTGTATCGGCGCGACAAGGTTATGTCAGTCGGTCAAACTTCGGGTTGAGTGTACAGCATCCGTTGAATGTATCGGAAGTCAGTGTGCAGTTCGAACGAAACGGAGGAGCTGCCACAGATACAGACCTCGATGGCTACCGGTCAATTGGATATTCCGCGAATATTCCATTCATCACGGGTCGGTCAGGCTACTCGCGTGATGGATCCAATGAATCAGTCCACGAATCTAAACAGTACTCCGTTGGAATTCGTGCGCGTGGCCCGGCAGGGAATTCTGCAATTCGTCGCGCACAGTTCACCGTTGCTGTTGGTCCCCAAGGAAGTTCGACAGGTGGCGGGTCCGACGACGACATTCTAGTTGTTGACTCAACGCCCCCCGAACATACTCAGATCACTTTTGAGCTCGACTATGGAAGCTCAACGGTCGCTCTACTCGTTCCGCGTGACGGCGGTGGTTTCGAATTCGTCGACGTCACCCGCTACTGGAGCGACGATTCCAACAAGATCGACATGCTGGTTTCTGCGCGCGACTCGGAATCGGATATCGCAAAAATTGAGTATGGTGTCGGAACGGTCGTTGGGGGAGTTGATGTCATTGACTGGACGGATTTGCAGGGCAGGCGGTTCGTTGACTCTGGATGGGATGGTCGCCCTTCTGTATACCTGGATGCCTCGACGCGATTGTTCGCAGTGGAGCAGGGGCGGAGCTATTTCGTTTCTGTGCGCGCAACTAATGGAGCGGGACTAGTCGGTGCCGTAGTTACCCGCGGTCCGGTTATTTATGACCCGTCGCCACCGACCAACCCGTCGCCGATCTTCTTCGCAACGACGTTTCCGATCCCGTTCTACTTTCCGCCGCCAGTCTACCCTCCAGTGACTTCGGTTCCGGCTTATACGCATCCGGGTCCCCAGACATACGAGTTCCTCGCTTCCCAGATTCAGGGCACCGCTTACCCAAAAGTGGTCGTGCGATGGACTCCTTCCCAGGATCCAGAATCGGGGATCGCCGGGTACGAATACGTCCGAGAACGGGGCCAGTCAGAACCGAACTTCAACGCCGGAGACACTGTCACCGAACCTGAAAAGATGTGGGCGTCTGGTGGTCAAAAGACGTGGAATAGCTCTTTGATTGCCCAGTATGATGGTTTTCCGCATAACTACGTTGACCCAGTCCAGCTTCACGTCCGCGCGAAGAATAACGCGCTTGCAACAAGTGAGTCGCTACTGGTTGGCGGGACGCCCATTGATCCCACGGGGCCAACTGGATTTGATGCCCGCGTACGCGTCCGCCCCGGAGCATTCGATCTGTTTTTGACTAAAGCGGTTTACGATTTCGAAAGTGGTATGGCAGGGATTGAATATTCGATTGGTAGAACGCCGGGTGCAGTTGATATTCGAAATTGGCCATCCGATGTCGATTTTTCGTGGAACAACGCTCAGTCATTTCAGCACAATGATGCTGCTGCACCCGCGTTCACAGTTGCAACTTCAACACTACCTCAGGGCACGTTCTATATCAACATGCGTGCACGCAACACAAAAGGAAGTCGCGGAGCCACGGTTGTTGCTGGACCAATTGTACTTGACAGCAGTCCGCCATTGTCTCCTTCTATAACACTTTCGAAATCAGGCGACAACTTGCGGATCGTCGCAAACGGAATGCAAGATCCAGAGTCTGGCCTTTCAAAAATCGAATACAAGGTTGATAACCAGTTTGACATTTTTAAAACGAGCGGCTGGAAGACCTTTCGCTACGTGAGTGGCAATCCTACAACAGCATTCAGCCATACGCGTATTGAAAACGTCAGTGCGATTACGAGTCTGAATGGGGCAAAGGTTTCTATCCGTCTCACAAATGCCTTGGGGCTGCAGACGGTTGTCACGCGCACGATGCCACTATTCTACTCGTTCTAGTAGACTGTTTTCTGAGACCAACATGGACGTCGACTTTTCGACGTTGAATGCACGACGTTACATCGGCGCTTTCTAATGATGATGAAGATTCTCAACAAACCATTTCTCGTTCTCCTCGCCCTTCAGATTGCGGCGACGTGTGGCCTTGGAACACAACTAGCCCTATCACAAACGACCTATGAATACACGGGCGGTGGTGATGGCGTCTCTTGGGAAGATGCCTCGAACTGGCAACCAAGCGGCGTGCCTGGCGCTGGTGATGATGCAGACATCTTTTCGGATACCGTAAACGTGTCGACTTCGATTCTGACGCTCCGAACGCTAGCCGTGCGAGGATCAGGGCTCATTCAGTTTGGCACAAATGTCATTTCGGCAGACAGTCTGTATATCAACGCCACATCGGGGGGCCTATCCGGGTCGGGTGCACTAAACATCGAAAAGTTGTCATGGCGCACAGGGTTTCTCGAAGGTGGAGCGCAGATGTTTGTGACTGGCACGGGCGCCATCTCTGGCGTGTCCTTTTCGCGCTATCTCAAATCAAGCTCACTTGTTCTTTCGGGAACGCTGACGCTTCAGGGACGGATGCGGGTTACCGATGGCTCGATGATCAACGTCATGCCTGGCGCAACGTTTGTCCTTCAGGATGGAGCAGATATCAGCTATCAGACCGCCGTCGGAAGTCCTGTCGGCGTGCTTAATAACTCAGGTACGGTTCGGAAGCTGGCCTCAACGAACGTATCCGAGCTGACACTTGAACTGGAAAACCTCGGCGTTGTGGAGAGCCTTGGTGGCCGTCTGCAATTCAACGGTGGCGGTTCGTCTTCCGGGGATTTCGTCCCGGCTTTGGATTCAGAAATCAGTTTCCAGAAGACGTCCCAATTTCCTGTGGCTGAATACCTTTTTCCGGGGGCTGATTTTGCGGGACTGGGTACGATGAATTTTGGCGGTTCACCTGCAGATGCACAATTAACAGGCTCGTATAATGTTGGCACCACAACCGTGTCCGGTGCGACGATCACGATTACCAATGATGTGAGTCTTGTTTCACTAGGGGACTCTCTCAGGGTGTCATCCGGCTTGTTGAGGTTGAATCGAACGCCAGATAATATGCCCCGAGCAGTGTCGTTGGGATCCACGCTCGAAACCAACGTCGATCTTCAATTCACCGATCTGTATTTGTCTGCGTTTAACGACGTTACGCTGGCCGGAACCGGAAATATTACTACGACGAAGTTGGTCTGGACTTCGGGTGTGATCGAATCGGACGGGATTGTCACCGTGACAGGGCTAAGCGGCTCAGAAATAAATGGCCAGTCATGGCAGCGTTACCTGAAGGGTAGCACGCTGCGGCTTGAAGGAAATGTAACGCTTATCGGAAGAATGCGAGTTACCGATGGCTCAATGATCAGCGTTGCGGCTGGTGCGATGTTTGACCTACAAGATGGAGCGGATATCAGCTATCAGACCGCCGTGGGGAGTCCCGTCGGAGCGCTCAGTAACTCGGGTACGATTCGGAAGCTGGGATCAGCGAGCGCTTCC
>CBDTVC010000069.1:0-8875 GCA_965363925.1 uncultured bacterium
CTAGTGGAAGTGCACTAGAGAATGGAATCAAGTCCATCTTATTGAGTACCAGTACAACAGGTGAACGGCCGACTGATTCAAGGGAGAGCATGTCGGGTGAATCTGTTGTTGCGTCCGCAAGAAGCAGTACGAGATCGGCCTCTTGTGTTGCCGCGTGCACAGCTTTCATCATGGCTTTGTGCAACCCGTATTTCGGCTTGATGACGCCGGGCGTGTCCAGAAAAATAATTTGGTACGACTCCTCGCTCAGTATCCCGAGTATCCGATGCCGAGTTGTCTGCGGTTTCCGGGTAACGATGGATAGCTTCTGCCCAACAAGGGCATTCATCAGCGTGCTTTTGCCGACGTTCGGTTTACCAACAATTGCGACGTATCCGCAGCGATGGTCTTTGGGAGATTCCATAGTCCTCTATGATTGCGGATTGCAGACAACGGCGAGCATTTCTTTCACCGCTTCTGGTAAGCCAACGAATACGGATCTTGCAACAATTGCAAATCCGATTGACACTTCGGTGATCGGTTTAACCTGTTCGCGAAATACAGGGTAGTTGTGCAGGTCGAACCCGTGCCCGGCATGCACCGAAAGCCCGAGTTCTGCGGCAAGCTTCGCTGCGGCAGCGAGATCAGCAAGTGTTCTCGCCTGATCCTTTTCAGATCGTGCATTGGCAAAACGACCGGTGTGTAACTCAATACTATTAGCGCCAACCTCGACTGCTGCCCTGATCTGCCGCTCGATTGGGTCGACAAATAGAGCCACCTCGGGCACGCCTGAATCAAAGAGGCGCGGTATAACAGCGCGCAGGCGCTTTTCATTGGCGATGACGTCCAGACCCCCTTCGGTTGTGATCTCTTCCCGCTTTTCCGGTACTAACGTTGCGAGATCTGGAACAGTATCGCAGCATATCTTGACAATTTCCTCGTCGGTCGACAGCTCAAAATCGAGTTTGCCGACGACGGCTTCTTTGAGGCGGGCAACGTCCGCATCATTAATGTGTCTTCGATCTTGACGCAGGTGGAACACTACGCCGTGGGCGCCAGCCTCCTCACAGGAGATTGCAGCCTGGACCGGATCGGGAAATGCTTCTTTACGGGCATTGCGCAGCGTTGCAACGTGATCTATGTTAACCAGCAAGTGGGTCATAAGTGCGTCAGCAGGTTTCCGGAATTGTCGGGCAGCGGTTGATAGCCAGAAGAATTAACGGCTACAGCTTCTAATAGTTGTCGACTGCGGTGGATGGAAACCGTTTGTGTGGGCCAGTTTTCGGCGCAGGTGGTAAGCTGATAAAGAAAGCCGCAAGCGGTTTGATTGGAAACGTGTTAAGTTGATGTGAGGAGCGTAATTTACGTTTCGTAATCCACATTCTGGTTGGCGATATTCTTATTGGCAACGATATCCGAGCAGATTCGTGCATTATTTGGAACGGATGGTTGGGCGCTACTCTGGGCGACCTTGGTTGCTTTTCGGAGGGTGACCTTGTATTTTCGGCCTTCCTTTACTCTTCGCGAGCGACGGTTGTGAGCGAACTTGGCCCGCCTGGTCAATCGAAACCGACCCAGGCATAGAGGCCAAACCGGTGCATCGGAGATAGTGGACTGATTCAACGATAATTAGGAGTGTAGTAGAATGGCTTCAAACAGCCGTGGCGTCAGCATCGCAATTCAGCTTGTTCTCGTGGCGATAATCGTCGGACTCGCGTACTTCCTGTATGTATCGCTAACTGCGCCGTATGAGAAAATCCGCCGCCAGGAAGAGATCACTGATCGAACCCGGTCAAGAATGGGAGACATCCGCACCGCGTTGATCCGCTATGAGCGTATTAACGGCAGGTTTACGGCGGATTTGGATTCGCTTCAGATGTTTGTCACGAGCGATTCGCTCTTCCGGGTAGAAGGAGACAGCTTGTTCAGTTCAAGCTTTCTGCTTGATTCGTTGGCGTTCTCGCCAAGAACGGGCAACCGCTTTGAACTCTCGGTGAATGACACATCGCGTGTGCAAACGTACCTTTTAAAAGATCCCGACACCCGCGATCAGATTGGTACGCCTTTTCCAGACGTCACCTTGCTGAATGCATCGAGTTGGGAATAGCTGATTCTCTTCGTTTCTCCTTTGCAGGATGGAGGCCCCTTACATGGAGGCTTACTTAAAGGCTGGTGTCTTCTTTCATGACACCGTTGTCCGATACACGGAAATCTCCGAGTCGGCTGATGGGTCTGTGGAGTTGAAGCGCCTGGGCTCTTGTCGTTTTGATTTTCCTGTGATCGACGCCTTGGCATCCGGTGAAACTGATTTGATCGAGACCCTCCGCGAAGCGCTCGCAGATGTTTTTGGTGCATCTGATCCGGTTGAGGTCTGCGCCGCAGTGGATCCATCTGTTTGTATTACGTTTCAAACCTCGATTGAATCGGATACATCCGACGAAGGGATGCGGAGCCAGGTTTTGGCGGAGATGGCCGTTCTGGCTGATCCGGATACGCCGCTGCATGTCTCGTCAGACGAGAACGGGTCAGATTTCGACGCGAACGGTGTCGAAATCAGTCACCTTCAGGTGCTCGCGTTCCCCGATCAGATTCGAGCAAATCTGGATAGAGTCCTGGATAGTATCTCGGGTGAAAGGCATTATTTCTCAGCGGTCCAGGGAGCCGGTCGGTTGCTTCAGCAGTTTGTCGGTCCGGGAAAAGAGGGGCACAGCGAATCGGGATTTGATATTGCGTTTGGGCAATACCAGGATCACTTCGAGTATGCGGTATGTCGCTCTGGTAAGCTGCTGCACGTTCAGCATGTACCGTGCACTAACTCGGTTGATGGCCTGTATTACGGTGCGCGGATCTTGAGATTGCTCGGTGCCGGTCGTGCCAGCCTCAATCGAGTTTTCCTCTACGGCGAAGAGCTTTCCGAGTCGGTCGTGGAGCAGTTCGATTCATTGCTCGGACCAACCGAACTGCTTGATCCGTTGCGTGTAGTCAAAGCTGCCGGAACCCCGAAAAGCTCGTTCGAGAATCAGAGTTTTGTTCAGTGCGTGGGCGTTGCCCTTTCGCCAGTGAACTAGCTGAGTCCCGTCATGCGAATTGTCGGAGGACGTTTCCGCAGTCGGTTGATAAAGGCTCCCCCCGGCGACAATACGCGTCCAACGACCGATCGAGTTCGTGAGTCGGTATTCTCGATGATCAACGCCAGGATGAAATTGGACGCTGCGGTCGTTCTGGATTTGTTCGCCGGTTCGGGTGCCCTCGGACTCGAAGCCTTAAGTCGCGGAGCTGCGGGCGTCACATTTATCGAGCAGAATCGGACAGCTCTAAGTGTATTGAAAACTAACATTGACCAGCTCAATGTATCAGACGAGTCTGTTGTGCTGTGCCGCGATGCGTATAGGTATCTGCAGGGTTGCTCGGCCGTTTTTGATCTTGTTGTTGCCGATCCACCTTACGGGGATTCTCGAGTGCGTGACCTGCCGTCGCTCGTTCGCCCGCTATTGAATCAACACGCCCTCTTCGTTCTGGAGCACGGGCCAACGGTAGATTTTGGATCAGCGGATGGAGTGATTCTTACGCGTGAGTTTGGCCGGACGCAAATAACCCTTTTCGATGCCTTATCTTCCAACAGCTAAACTGAATTAAAAGCTACCTTGATGGAATCGCCCTCGAAACGGCTTGCACTGTATCCCGGATCGTTTGACCCGTTCACGTACGGGCATTTGGATGTTGTCAAACGGGCTGTTGCGTTGTTCGACCAGGTTGAGATAACAGTTGCTGTTAACTCTGAAAAGGCCGGACTGCTCACTGTGGGCGAGCGCTGTGAAATAATCCGTGATGTCCTTAAGGATTTCTCTGGTGTAGTTGTTGTGCCGTTTGAAGGCTTGCTTGTAGAGCATGCGAGACGGCGGGGTGCATGCGCTTTGATTCGTGGCCTAAGACAGGTCAGCGATTTTGATTACGAGTTCCGGATGGCCTTTGCGAACCGGAAGTTGGCTCCAGAGATCGAAACGGTGCTACTGATGACGTCGGAAGAGCACGCCTTTACGAGTTCGTCGATTGTACGAGACGTACTCAAGTGGGGCGGCGACATTAGTCACTTTGTACCGCCAAAAGTCGAATCGGCGTTGCTGGCAATTAGCAAAAAGAAATGATGCCCGGTATTGAGCGGGTGGATCGCGGTTTGTTAGAAGATGGTTTTCTTGAAGGCCGACTAGAAGGGTTGCTTCGAAAAGAATTGCTTCAAGAGTAACCGCATCAAAGAGAATCGCAACAAGAGCATTTATTTCGGAAACCAGGCAGACAGTAGGCATACGATTGATGAGCACAGCGGACGCGGTCTCCGGTACCAAGATTGAGTTTAACCCCAATGTCGCGGCCATGAAGCCGTCGGCTACGATGGCTGTCTCAGCACGCGCAACCGAGTTGAAGCGTCAAGGTCGGCCGATCATCAGCTTGAGTGCTGGCGAACCCGATTTTGACACGCCGCGCGAGATCTGTGACGCTGCAGTTGATGCGATCAACGCGGGCTTTACGCACTACACCGTTAATGCCGGCACGCTAGAACTCCGCGAAGCTATCTGCCACAACCTGAAGGACACATGCGGTTTGGACTATGCGCCAGATCAGCTCCTGTGTTCCAACGGCGCCAAGCAATCCGTAGCGTTGGCGATCTTCGTACTCTGTCGTCCGCAGGATGAAGTCTTGATCCCGGCTCCGTATTGGGTGAGCTATCCGGAAATGGTGCGGATGGCGGGCGCGACGCCTGTCGTAGTTGCGGCGTCGGTTGAAGACGATTATCGCCTTCGTCCTGAGCAGCTTGAAGCGGCGATTACGGACAAAACGCGGCTAGTAATCTTGTGCTCGCCATCGAACCCAACAGGTTCTGTTTATTCGCCGGAAGAGTTGGATGGATTGGCTGCCGTGCTGGAGCGGCACCCGCACGTCTTTGTATTGACCGACGAAATATATCAGCACATCGTGTACGATACAGCATTCAGCGCCTTCGCCACACGCCCGGCGATGTATGATCGCACGATAACAGTTAACGGCTTCTCAAAGGGATACGCCATGACAGGGTGGCGGCTCGGATATCTTGCCGGTCCGCGTTCTATTGTTGCGGCTGCAGGTAAAGTTCAGGGACAACTGACCTCGGCGCCATCCAGCATCACTCAGAAAGCGGGCGTCGCAGCCATGAAAATGGATCCGTCCGTAGTACGCTCGATGGTGGATGCCTTCCGCGAGCGGCGCGATTACTTACACGGCGAGCTTCAGTCGATTCCTGGTGTCCGGTGCCCTAAGCCGGAAGGTGCGTTCTATCTGTTTCCGGATGTCTCTTCCTACTACGGGAAGAAGGCGGGTGATCGCCAAATCAATTCTGGTTCTGATCTCTGTCTCTATTTGATGGAAGAGCACAACGTTGCATTGGTGCCGGGGGATGCATTTGGTGCTCCAGCTGGGATCCGATTGTCATATGCCGCTTCGATGGATACTTTGCGTGCCGCTGCCGTTAACCTGCGGAAAGGATTCAGTGCAATTCGCTAATAAATGAACGAGCACAACGGCCGCGACGAACCAGAACAAAGCGATTCCCTGTCACCGCAGGGTGCTGCTCTGTCAAGCCCTGAGACAAATCCGACTCGCCGAGATCTGTTTCGACAAAAACCTACACCCGATCGTGTTTGGTTACACGTCGTGCTGTTTGTCCTCACGCTGATATCGGTCACGTTCAGCTATGTACTCTGGGTCGGATACGGTGTAACGGAATTTGGAGACATCCTTTCGCCCGCCTTTCTGAAGCAGGGGCTTTGGTTTAGTGTTCCGCTGCTCGTCTTCCTGACAATTCACGAATTCGGACATTACTTCGCTGCAAAGATCCACAAAGTCAGCGCGACGTTGCCGTACTACATTCCGTTGCCGTTCCTGGGAATCGGAACGTTGGGCGCCGTGATCAGAATTCGTGAACCCATTCCAAGTTTGCGAAAACTTTTTGACATCGGCGCCGCGGGGCCGCTTGCTGGTTTTGTTGCGGTGTTTATAATGTTGCTGATCGCTTTTGCGACCTTACCGGATGTTGACTACGTAACAAAGTTTGACGGGCACGACGCCTTTAAGGCGTATGTCACGGAAACCGGCCAGTTTCCAGACGAGCTGATTCGCGAAGAGGGAGCCGAAGTGGGCACGGTTCCCGTAGTAGGTGAGACGTTGTTGTACGCGTTTGTGGCAAGTTTCTTTGACAACGCGCCGCCGATGTACGAGATGTATCACTATCCCTTTCTCTTTGCGTGCTGGCTGGGATTGTTTTTTACAGCGTTGAATCTGCTCCCTGTCGGGCAGCTCGATGGTGGACACGTCCTATTTGCACTGGTTGGCCCTGTCTGGCATGCCCGATTGGCGCGAGCCTTTTTGCTGTTCCTTATGGTTTCAGGTTCCATCGGATATGCGGCAATCAATCCGGAGCAGTTCGGTGCCTTTGGGATCGTTCGGTGGCCGCTTTTGGCGATGCTGCTGTATGTCTTACTGAATCGCGCCTACGCCGGTGACCAGCGAGCGATGGCGCCAGCCCTTGCTGGAATCCTGTTACTAGCATTCGTAGTACAGGCGTTCTTCCCGGCTTTTTTGTGGATTGGCTACACGGGCTGGCTGGTCTGGAGTTTTCTAATTGCATTTGTGATTGGTGTTGACCATCCGCCCGTCTTGTATTCTGAGCCATTGAGCTCAAGGCAGCGGCTACTCGCGTTCGTGTCTTTTGCAATATTTGTCGGATGCTTCAGCTTCCGCCCGTTCTACTACCTGTAGGTTTGAGCAGGAATTTCGAATTGTGAGCGTCCACGGGGGCAATCGTCATGCGTTCGGAACACACAATGAAGCCGCTCGTTTGCCGCAACGATGTACGGTTATCTGCTAACCCATCTGCTTCGCCTATTTTCTCCCGCTACTGTTCAGTCTGAAATCGCCAGCCAGTACCCTCAAACCACTTCCAGCGGAAGCGAAGCGTCTATAATGTTTTTGGTTCAGTCACCTAGTCGAAGTTCCGGCACCCAAGCGATCGAAGATTCCGGCAATGCCACTCGACGGGATTCGTGGTTTTCGCAATTTCGCGCCATTGCTCCAGCGCTCCTCCTCGCCCTGTTATTCTTCGGATGCGACGCCGCACCGGGCACGGCAGACCTTAATGCAGCACCACCACGTGTTTTTGATCTGGAATTCAGCCCCGATTCGTTGAACCTCGCAAACCTCGACCCCGCTCAGGTTTCAGGTGATTCGGTAACAGTGGATATTTCTGTCGGCGTGTTCGCAACAGATATCGACGGTGATTTGGCATCCGTGTCGTATACGCTGCTGCCTCCTTTGTTGACAGACGAACCCATTGCATCAGGAACGCTGCAGCGGACCTCGGGCGACCAGTTTGCCACCACGGCGCGGGTCAGCTTGCCGATCGGACAGACGGGGAATTACGTTTTAACGGTTTACGCAGCAGACGAACAAGGACAGCTAAGTAATCAGGTCCGTGGTACGGTTGAACTGGCGGCCTCTGTTGGTTTTGGTTCGGCCCCGGTTATTGAAGAAGTGTTCGTGACTCCGAATCCGCTTAATCCTCCTGCAACTCTAGTGGTGCAGGCGCGGGTAAGTGATGCTGAAGGATTGGCCAATATTCTAGGGGTCGAAGTTAATATCCGTGACGTACTGTTTCGGATGTCTGACGACGGCGAGTCTCTTGGGGACCCGGTTGCAGGTGACGGTGTATTCACGGCCAGCTTTACTGTGAGTGCTGGCACACCCGCAGGCACTGAGCCGATCGTGGTACAAGCATTTGACCGAAATGGCAATGAGAGTGATGTTGTTGTTACGGACTTGACGATCCAGTGATGAGGGGAATGATTCGGTACATACCACGGCTTGTAGATCTCACACTGGTAGTAGTGATCAGTGCCTGTACGACCTTCGCGGCCAGCGGACAGGAAGTGAGGTCCAATACACAAGTTGCACTTGCAGCAGAATCGGTAGCGTTTCTTCCTAGTGATGGGATCTTGGGTAATTCGGTTTCGAACATCGAAACCAATGGTGATTCCGTTTGGGTTGGCCCGTTTCTCAACATGTCCGTTGACGACGGTGTAACGTGGCAGCGCCCAGACGCAGATTCCCTTTTTGGAGCTCAAAACCGCGTCTTCTCGCTTGATGTCAAAGGTAATGTCGTTATCGCGGGGCTCGGGTTTTCCGATCTGAATAACGACGGCGTGCAGACGGCCGGTGGTTTCCTGTACTCCGCGAACGGCGGTGAGTCCTTTGTTTTTAGAGACGCACAACTTGATGTGCCGGGTGACACCACCGTGCAGTACGGTCCGTCGACACTTTATGCTTTGGACGTCATCGTTCCCCAGCAGAGTCCTCCCTACGACGTTGACGTTGATCCAACAACGGGTGTCATTTATGTTGCGGGCTTTGCAAGTGGAATTCGCAAGTCTTTAGATCAGGGGCGTAACTGGGAACGCGTTGTGCTGCCGCCCGATGATCTGGAAGAAATAGTTGTCGACAGCACGTACGATTTCCGGATTGAGCCTCGGCGCGGAAATACCGGGAATTTTAACCACCTCGGATACTCGGTTCACGTGGACATTAACGGCACAGTTTGGGCAGGCACGCCAGTCGGTGTTAACCGTTCTTTTGATGGCGGATTGTCGTGGAAGCGCACGAGTGCTGACGGCTCGTCGTCGTCGCTGACGGGTAACTGGGTCGTCGCCATTGGAGAGCAGGTCACCGATGGCCAAAGCGCCATGTGGCTTGCGACCTGGTCCGCAACTCAAACGGGCGACCTCGGAGGCCGAAACGGAGTCTCTGTGACGCGCGATAACGGTGAAACGTACGAGCAGGTACTCGTCGGTGAGCGGTTTATCGACTTCGCATT
>CBDTVC010000070.1:0-8841 GCA_965363925.1 uncultured bacterium
GAAATCGTTGTGCGTTACTACGGAGAACTGCCGATGGCGGTGGCGTCAGGTGGCAAGCTCAAAAGTGTTATGCGATCGCTTCGAGCCATCGAAATGACCCACTACTTTCAAGCGATTGTTACGGCGGATGACCCCGTTCCAGGAAAACCCGAACCCGACATTTTCCTCGAAGCCGCTCGCCAAATAGGTGTGCCGCCGTCCGACTGTCTTGTATTCGAAGATGGCGACATGGGCATCCGAGCAGCTCAGGCAGCAGGAATGGAAGTCATCGATGTTCGCGAGTACCTGTCTTCCTGACGATGTAAACGTCTTGACGCAGGTGTTGGTCTGCCATGCCGGGTTCGAAGTAAACAAGTTCGAATCCCTCCATTAAATTGTCTTCAACGTAGGTACGCGTTGCGTACGTGGCGCAGAGATTCTCTCCGGCAAAGTCGGAATATGTTGTGACTAGTTCGTCGTTGTTGAAACGATGCAACTCGTCAGCGGAAAGGCCCGGAGCAAGTCGCGTACCGTGCATTGTGAAGTAGAGATGTCCACCAGGTTGAAGTACTCGATTCAAGTCTGACATCCAAGTGTGCATTAACTCTTCCGGAAGGTGCGTTAACACAGATCTTGCGTAGACGAAGTCAAACGAGTTGTCCGCGTATTGGAGCGGGGGAGAAAGCTTGTTGACTTGAAACGTTGCAATCGGAAGGTTGTCGGTACACCATTCGACGAGTTTCGGGTTGTAGTCTGAGCCATGCATCTTGGCGCTTGTGTGTTGTGCAACTTGTCGAATTAACCGCCCGCATCCGCAGCCAAAATCCAAAACCGATTTAAGCGATTGTGGATCGATACCGGCTTTGTCGAGTTGGGCAATCATCTTTTCGACGATTAGCTTGCCGGACTCGAGATATATGGCGGCCCAGCGACAGGCGATGATGTCGAAGATGAGGTTCGGCGGAGGTACAGGCATTCCGTCAGACGCCGGGGATGCTCGAAGACGGATTTCCTCTGCCAGCACATGCGGCGTTGCAACCTTTAGGTTAAAATAGACGCGCTGTCCGATTGACAATAAGCCAACCTTCTGGAGAATAGATTTGATGGTCTTTTTCAAGATCAACCTTGTTGAATAAGTGCGTCAAGCTAGCCTTTCAACCGATGCTTCTGCTGGTCCACCAGGACTGCCCCAACGATAATCACGCCGATAATAATCTCCTGGACAAAGTTCGGCACGCCAAGCATATTGCAGCCATTCCGCAACACTGCCATAATCAATGCGCCGATAATAGAGCCCGCTGCACTCCCTTCGCCGCCGTTTAATGAACCTCCTCCAATAACGACCGCGGCGATGATGTCCAATTCCAATCCAACCGCAGACGTCGGATCGCCGACCGTGAGGTAGCCGTACTGCATTACCGCCGCTACTCCTGTTAATAATCCGCAGATCGTGTATACAATCACTTTGATGCGATCTACGCGAATACCACACAATCGCGCCGTCTGTTCGTTTGATCCAATTGCGAAAATGTATCGTCCCAATACCGTGTACTTCAGAACGATTGCGCACACAATGAACAGCAGAACGCAGATCCAGATACCGGGGGCAAACACTAGCCACGACGGTGACGGATCAACGAGCATCAAACCGTTCAATGCGTTCGATGGAGTTGGTACTGTTTGTTCGTGACCAATCCATTTCGCCACTCCCCGGGCAATTTGCATCGTCCCAAGTGTAACAATGAACGGGACGATGTTGAAGCGGGTGACGAACGCCCCGTTGATAACGCCCGTTAATCCGCAAACCAGAATGCCAGCAATAGACGCTGCGAGCAATTCGACGGCTCCTATGTCTGCACCAAACCAGTTGATCACCGACGCCACAACGACAGTTCCAAGCGCAATCTGCGAGCCAACAGAAAGGTCGATCCCGCGAGCAATGATTACGAACGTCATCCCGAGCGCCGCCACACCGACGATGACGCTCTGCGTTAAAATCGTTTTAAGATTGTAGAACGACGTAAATGACGACGGGCCAAGGACCGCGAAGAGTGTAAAGACAAAAACAAAACCAATAAATGGCCCAAAGTCCGACAACAATCGCCTGAGTGACATCCCGGCCTTCTCGCTCCCAGCCTCCTCGCTTCTGGACGCCTCGGTTTTAGACTCCATACCGTCTACTGTCACGTTAGCATTTGTTTTCGTTCGTGGGATGTAATCAAGCGCCGTCGAGGCAATAAGGATTACGTGTCAGCCAGTACTTCCGGTCGTCGCAAATCGTAACACCGATTCATCCGTCCAGTCAGCGATCGGGCAAACAGGCGAAAGGCCACCCCGATACATGACTGCCAGCGAGTCGCACATTCCAAACAGTTCGGGAAGATACGAGCTGACGATTACGACCGCTTTACCATCACGTGCAGCCACATCGATCAGACGATACAGTTCAGTCTTGCTTCCGATGTCGATTCCACGCGTCGGTTCGTCTAGTAGCAGGACATCCGAATCGTCATGGAGTAGTCGCGCCAGGCAGATTTTCTGTTGGTTGCCTCCGGACAAATTACTCACAGCCTCGTCCGGCGAGCTGCACTTAATCGATAGTTTGCCAATCCATCGATCCGCTTCTGTCCGCTCGGCTGTCAGGTCTAGGACGCCAGCACGTGCGTACCGGTTGAGAGAAGAAAGCGTGAGGTTGCTACTAACGGACATCTCCGTTGCCAATCCCTCTTCTTTGCGATCTTCACTCAATAGGTTTAGTCCCTCCGAAAGCCCGTCCTGGGAAGTGTGCGACGACACCTGTAGCTCGTGGTGGCCTCCCACTCGAAACGCACCTGACAGTCCAGGTCTCAGTCCGAAAAGTGTACGCAGCAATTCGGATCGACCTGCTCCAACCAGTCCTGCAATGCCAAGAATCTCCCCGCGACGCACAGTGAACGAAACCTTTGCCGGCACGTGACCCGCACCCGTGACGTCGTCTACAAATAACAGGTCCTCGCCCGGTGTCCGAATTGATTGCGGATACAGGTCTTCAACCGCCCGACCAATCATCGGCGGAATCAAGTCGTCAATGACAATTCCATCCAGCATCCCCGATGCGGTTGTTTTACCGTCGCGCAATACCGTGTAGCGGTCGCCAATCTCTACAACTTCTTCGAGGAAATGACTGATATATAAGATTGCGACCCCCGATGTTCGCAGACGGTCAATAACCTTGAACAACGCCTTTGAATCCGATGCAGAAAGTGAACTGGTGGGTTCATCCATAACCACGATCCGCGCCTTATCGACCAATGCACGGGCGATCTCGACTATTTGTTGCTTACCAATACTCAGTGAACTGCTCGGCTGACCGGGATCGATGTCAGTCTGTCCGAGCAATTGAAGTGCATTGCGGACTTCCGCGTTTCGCGACCGAATCCAACCCGCACGAGAGTGTTCGATACCAAGCGTAATGTTATCCGCCACTGAAAGGTGCGGAGCAAGCGTCAGTTCCTGATAAATCGTCCGGATGCCCGCCTTAAGCCCGTCGCGCGGCGTGGTCGGGGAGTAGGCTTGACCGTCCAGCGTCATCGTGCCACCGTCCGGTGTGTGCACGCCGCTTAGCACTTTCATGAGCGTACTCTTGCCTGCGCCGTTTTCACCGATTATTGCGTGAACTTCACCGGGGTAGACATCAAGGCTGACGCCGCGCAGCGCTTTAACGGGTCCAAACGATTTTACAATGTTTTGGAGATGGAGCACATTTACCACTCAGAAAGGATCAGTTCAGCCAACGGTCGAGGTCGGGCTTGAGCAACTCCTGCGCTTCAGGGGCTCCGATATTTTCTGGCGTGATCATCATGATCCGCGTATCGACTTTTGCATCAAAGACGTCTCCGTTAATCTTGGCCACGGCGGTTCTTACGCCGCGGTAACCCATGTCAAACGGATCCTGCAAAGCCAGGCCATGAATGTGCCCAGCCGCCATCCCGTCCATCAGGGTTTCGTTGGAATCGAATCCCACAAAGGACGTCGACCCGGCGCGACCTGCCGTCTGCAAGGCCCGAAGCATTCCTTGTGTTGTCGACTCGTTTGCCGCAAAGATGCCGTCAACTTCGTCAAAGCGATTAAGCAGGTTCTGCGAGATCTGCAGTGCTTTTTCAACCGTGGCGCCACCATACTGATTATCAACAAGAATCTCGATGTTCGGGGCAATCTGTCTGATTTCTTCAAGGAAGCCTTCCTCACGATTCGTTGTACTGGCTCCGCCTTCAAGCACACGTAACACGATGATCTTTCCCTTGTTGTCGAGTAACTCTGCAAGTCGGCGAGCGCACATGCGACCACCTTCACGATTGTTCGTGGCAACAAAACTGGTGATTGCCTCCGTGTCTACTGCTGAGTCGACAATCACAACCGGGATGTCGCGCGCCACGGCAGCCTGGATCGGCCCAACCAATGCACGTCGGTCGAGAGGCGCAAGCACGATCGCATCAACACCGCGACTCACGAAGTTTTGCACAACCTGAATCTGCATCTGCCGATCGTCTTCACGTTGCGGTCCCTGCCAGATTATTTCGACGTCCAACTCATCCGCAGCTTTAAGTGCCCCGGCGTGAATGCTTTTCCAGAACACGTTTGTTGTGCCTTTCGGGATTACGGCAATCTGCAGTTTGTCTGATGATTTCTCTTTGTTGCAGCCAGCGATGGTAACGACTGCAACGATGGCAACGAGAACGAATCGGGAAACGAAAACAGAAAGTGTCTTGAGTGGGCGCATGGCAGGCGTGAGTTTATCGGAACTGTTGAAAGATAGGGAATTGAACAAACGCAGAATCGGGGCGGCAATCCAATCGAAGTTCCGCCCGATCGTGGGAGGCCGACTGGGAACGGCCTCGAATTTCGGTCATTATATAGCAACGGTCGTTTCGGAAATGAAACTGCCGTTGCTGCACGGATTAAGAGGCGGTAATATCAACGTTCACCAAAGAGGGATTACGGATGACGACTGGACTATCTGCGAAACAGATTCAGCAGTATCAGGACGATGGATTCATCTATGGCCTCCCGGTGTTTTCGCGCCATGAACTGGACGAAATGAACTCTGGTCTCGACAAGATCCTTGCGCTGCTCGAGCCGGGTGAATCCACCAAGGAGATCCGCGAATGGCACGAGGCCAGTCGCTTCCTTTTTGATCTGTGCATGAACCAGAAAGTCCTTGACTACGTTGAGCCGTTGATCGGTCCCGACTTTGTCATGTGGGCGTCAAACTTCTTCATCAAGGAGCCGAGATCACCTGAATCCGTAACGTGGCACCAGGATGCTTATTACTGGCCCCTTGATCCACGTGCTTCATGTACGGTTTGGCTGGCTTTTGATGACGTCGATGCGGGAAACGGTGGAATGGAAGCGATCCCTGGATCACACAAGTTTGGGATCCTACAGCACAATCGACTGGAAGGGGAAGGCTCATCGGTACTTGACCTTGAATGTGACGTCAGTCGTTTTGATGTGAGTAAATCTGAGATCATTACGATGAATGCGGGGGATATTTCAATTCACAGCGACCAACTTGTTCACGGGTCGCCCGGAAATCTCTCCGATCGGAGGCGTGCCGGATTGACCATCCGCTATTCACCAACAAATGTAAAGTGTGACCTTTTGGTTAATCCGCATTTTCGTGCCTATCTCGCCCGCGGAACAGATGACCACAACCTGAATCCCAAAGGAGCAGTACCAACGGAACTTTATGGCCGGCTACACCGGCAGCACCTCAGTGTTGAGGAGGCTGGTACTGAGGCAGAGGAGAAGGTGTGGAAGAAGAAGTGAGTTGGACTAAGCATCTATAAATATCGCAGATTATACCAACGCATGTAAGGGTTTCGCTGTTGTTCAGCGGCCGAAAACATCCTTACATTCGAGCGTACCCTAAATCAAGAAGTAGTTGTGCCACGATGATTGATCTGCCGGCCGAGTTGGCTATTCCCCGCGAGTACGTTTACCGGGCTCTTGGCATCGTTGTCGCCCTTATTCTGATCTTTTTGGCGGTACGTATTGCGTCGCGAGTGGCTCGTCGTTATGTCGATGATCCGACAAAGCTGTTTAAGATCAATCGGAGCATCCGTCGAGTGGGCGGCCTGGTTGCTCTGGCAATGTTTCTTCTTCTGCTGTCTCCCGATGTCCGAGGATTGTTGGCGGTACTCACGGTTGTTGGCGCCGGACTTGCCATCGCCTTGCGAGAAGCGTTGCTGAGCGTTGCAGGTTGGGCGCGCCTCGCTCTGATATCTGAGTATAAGATTGGGGAGCGGATTGAGATCAACAACATCCGTGGAGACGTCATCGATATCCGCATGTTGCGGACTACGGTGATGGAGATTGGCGGGTGGGTTGAGGGGGACCAGAGTACTGGGCGAATTGCTCACATTCCGAACAGCTGGTTGTTTCAGTACGGCCTCTATAACTACACGCGCGGGTTTAAATACATCTGGAACGAGATGTCGTTTACGGTCACGTACCGAAGTGATTGGCGCGCGGCGCGGGCATTTATGGAGGAATTTGCTGAAGAGTCGTCCGCAATCGTTACGCAAGACGCAGAGTCTCAAATTCGTCAAATGTCAAGCGAGTTTCTGATCCATTACGGGATACTGACGCCGTTTGTTTACGTAAGTACAGATCCGAATGGCGTTAAGCTGACGTTACGGTATCTGTGCGAGGCGCGGAAGCGTCGAGGAACCCAGCACGCATTTACGGTGAAACTATTAGATGCGTTTCGTGAGCATCCGGACATTGAGATCGCGTATGCGGTTACAAGTGTGTCGCTGCCTGACACGCCGCAGTTTGGGAAAATGCCGGGGAAAGCGGAGGATGGGAGGATGGGAGGATAGGAGGAGATGAGGAGAGGAGGAGAGGAGGAGGAGGAGGAGGGGGAGGGGGCGATCAACGTTCTTGGCCGCTTGGAT
The DNA here is from genome assembly GCA_965363925.1 of uncultured bacterium. Lineage (GTDB taxonomy): Bacteria > Bacteroidota > Rhodothermia > Rhodothermales > JABDKH01 > JAGQWL01. The sequence continues at coordinate 6,918 of CBDTVC010000070.1, forward strand.
TTTCGACCACTCTGCTCTTAGACCAAACGACGAAAGTAATCACAGGATAAGACGCTGCCCAAAGGTAGTATCCGATGTACAGGTCGTCGGCGGGAGATTGCATCTTCGTCATGATTCCGAAGGCCCAGGCCCCAATAGTAGAAGCGATAAGAATGCCCAGCAGCACTTGATGTACCGGGCGCCTTCGGGCGATGGCAATGACTGCCACAACTACCGCCAGATTAGACAAGCCAAGGAATGCGTAGAATAAGGAGATCGGATTTTGCGCGTCGCCGATTTGCGCTACGGAAAAGACAGCGGCTTGCCACCCAACAATATGGCTGTCCATGATTGCGGTGACGGGCAGAAAAAATGATACAACGTAGGCCAGCACGGCCGCAAAAAATGTGAGTCGGAGTGGCGTCAAGCCGCCCGGTGAAATGCTGGCAGCGGTTGTTGTTGGACGTGTATTTGTCATGGCTGATGCGAGAGCATGCGGTAAGGTATCGTTTCCTGGTTCGCCTCTTCGTCGTCCGTGTCAATGTAGTCTAGTGCATTGACCTGCCACCCACAACATCAATTTGGGATCGGATGTTCAGAAATCTGCGAGCAGGGAATTCGACGCTGTCGGGCCATGGAGTCATTTTGGGGTCCACATCTGCAGGTCAACTTTGTATTGATGCGCTAAGCAACCTAGCCGCCACAGATCCAGTTTTTTGGGAAATGCCTCTAAGTTGACGTCGTAACGGTAACAGGTTTGGTGGGCGCGCTACGTATCATTACTCCAGTTCACCCTGCAATAAAGCCATAAGCCCTTCATGAACACTTTTTCCTTCTCGAGCCCGCGCGGACACGAACTTTCCGCGCGATATGATGGGCCAATCGGCCACGAGAAAGCAACTGCCATATTTGCACACTGCTTTACGTGCTCCAAAGACCTCCGCGTTGAACGACAAATCGTCTCGTCGTTTGTGGCGCAAGGTATCGGCGTATTGACGTTTGATTTTACTGGTCTTGGTCGGAGTGGTGGCGAGTTCGGGGAGACAACGTTTTCGGCGGATGTTCAGGATATCGTCGCTGCCGCTGAAGTCTTAGCGGAACGTGTGTCCTCACCGGCGATACTTGTTGGCCACTCGCTAGGCGGCGCTGCGGTGTTGCACGCTGCTGCGGCGATCAAGTCTGTGCGAGCAGTTGTCACAATTGGTGCACCAGCGGACCCGGGGCATGTCAAGCACCTGTTCAAAGACGGAATAGACGCCATTGAGCAAAACGGGCAGGCCGAAGTTAGCATTGGCGGACGACCGTTCACCGTCGGCAAGCAATTTATCAGTGATCTGGAAAACCTGGACGCGGAGAAGGTAATCGGCAACTTGAAGCGCGCCCTCCTGGTCTTTCATTCGCCGACGGATAACATCGTTGGTGTTGAAAATGCGAGGTTGATTTACGAGGCGGCACGCCACCCGAAATCGTTCATTTCTCTTGATGGTGCAGACCACCTGTTGACGAATCCCGATGATGCCGCGTATGTCGCAACCGTTGCAGCCGCTTGGGCTGGACGATACGTAAAAGGTGTTGGGGAAAAGGTCGCCGCTAGTGAAGCACGTGGCTCACAGGAGGGCGCGACCGCAGTGACTGGTGGAGCTTCTGCTGACGAAGAGACCTACGCTAACAACATTGTTCGAGCCAGAACAGAAACTGGTTTTGCGACCGATATCACCGCCCGCGGTTTTGTCCTTCGAGCTGATGAGCCAGCGTCCGTCGGGGGCACACAAACCGGGCCTACGCCGTACGATTTCCTTGGCGCGGCTCTCGCGACGTGCACTTCCATGACCCTCAGGATGTATGCGGATCGCAAGAAACTGAAACTCGATCACGTAACGACCTCTGTAACACATCGGTCTGAACACGCAAAAGACTGTCAGTCCTGTGAAAGCAAAGGGGCAAA
>CBDTVC010000071.1:0-8787 GCA_965363925.1 uncultured bacterium
AGCGAGGCGGAAGCGAGCCTGGGTGAGAGTATTGAAAGATATCACTATCGCTCTACGTCATTGGTGAGATGTACGCGATCAAACGCTGTCGACCAAATATACACTCAAACGAAAAAGGCCCCGACGCTACCGCCAGGGCCTTCTCGTTGTTCTACCAAGATGCTTCCTTCAATCAGCATCGAGTTGAAGCAAGCCTAGACAGTTTCTTCACCGTCTTCGACGACTTCGTAATCAACATCTTTCACCTCGCCATCATCATCAGCTGGCGCTTCTCCGTCTGCGGCTGCCTGCGGTTCAGTATCTTCTTGCTGCGCAGCGTACATGTCCTGGCTGGCATCTGCCCACGCCTCGTTAAGCTGCTGCAAAGCGGAATCTACTTCGGCCTCGTTTCGGTTCTTGTGTGCTTCTTTGAGGCGCTCAAGTCCAGCCTCAATTTTGGCCTTCTTATCAGCCGGCAGTTTTTCGCCGTAGTCCTTCAGGTTCTTTTCAGACGTAAAGATGAGCTGATCGGCCTGGATAAACTTGTCAGCCATTTCGCGCTTCTTCTTGTCGTCGTCGGCGTGTTCCTTTGCGTCTGTGCGCATCTTTTCGATTTCCGCTTCTGTCAAACCAGAGGAGGCTTCAATTCGAATCGACTGCTCTTTTCCGCTGGCCTTGTCTGTCGCGGAGACCTGAAGGATCCCGTTGGCATCAATGTCAAACGTGACTTCAACTTGTGGCAATCCACGTGGCGCTGGCGGAATTCCGTCCAGGTGGAAGCGACCTATTGTGCGGTTGTCGCCAGCCATTGAACGGTCACCCTGCAGTACGTGAATCTCCACGGACGGCTGGTTATCGGTTGCGGTAGAGAACGTTTCGCCTTTCTTCGTCGGGATGGTCGTGTTGGCCGTGATCAGTGCAGTCGTAACGCCGCCAAGCGTCTCGATTCCCAGATTCAACGGAGTCACGTCCAGGAGCAATACATCCGTCACGTCACCAGCAAGTACGCCGCCTTGGATGGCTGCACCGAGAGCAACCACTTCGTCAGGATTCACCGAACGATCCGGCTTCTTGCCGAAGAACTCTTCAACAGTTTTCTGAACAAGTGGAATCCGAGTTGATCCACCGACAAGAATAACTTCATCGATATCAGACTTACTCAATCCAGCATCTTTGAGCGCCTTTTCCATTGGAGGAATCGAGCGGGAAACCAGGTCATCGACGAGCTGCTCAAATTTGGCTCGCGTCAGGTCCATGGTTAGGTGCTTCGGACCTTCATCCTGCGTGGCCGTAATAAACGGCAGATTAATCGTCGTCTGGGTCGAACTTGACAGCTCAATCTTGGCTTTCTCAGCTGCTTCTTTTAGTCGCTGGAGTGCCATCGCATCTTTTCGGAGATCGATGCCTTCCTGCTTCTTGAATTCGTCAGCAATGAAGTCAATCAGTCGTTGGTCGAAGTCATCACCACCCAAGTGTGTGTCACCGTTGGTTGACTTTACTTCGAATACACCATCACCCAATTCGAGAATCGAAATGTCATACGTGCCACCACCAAGGTCGTACACGGCGATTGTCGAATCTGAATCTTTCTTATCCATGCCGTAGGCGAGAGCAGCGGCCGTCGGCTCGTTGATAATCCGCTTCACTGTAAGCCCGGCAATTTCTCCGGCCTCTTTTGTGGCGGTTCGCTGGGCATCGTTGAAGTAGGCGGGCACTGTAATGACAGCCTCTGTTACCTTCTCGCCCAGATAATCTTCAGCGGTCTGCTTCAATTTCTGAAGGATCATCGCGGAGATCTCCTGCGGCGAATACATCTTGTCGTCGACCTTTACGCGAGCCGTGTCGTTGTCGCCTGACACCACTTCATAAGGGACCGTCTTCATTTCTTCGGAGACCTCTCCATAACGACGACCCATAAATCGCTTGATCGAAAACAGCGTCTTTGTTGGGTTGGTAATTGCCTGGCGTTTGGCTGGGGCGCCAACAAGACGCTCACCATCCTTCTTAAACGCAACCACCGATGGGGTGGTGCGAGCACCTTCGGCATTCGTAATGACAGTGGACTCACCGCCTTCCATCACAGCGACGACGGAGTTGGTCGTTCCGAGGTCAATTCCAATAATCTTGCTCATATCCGGTGGCTCTGGTTCTATGCTTTGAGATTTTATGCTTTGAGATGCCGCGCGATGCAATGCTGCGCGATAGTTAGTCGCGTCATCACGAGCAGCGTCAATATGTCCATTGTGTCAGACATAGGTCGCGTCTCTAATTGACAACAGTGGTTTCAATAACAATGCCACAGCAAAATTCGCCCGATATGCGCCGATGAGTCCGCCAGAATGACAGAGTATAGTTTGAAACGTGACCCGGCGGCGGTTGAGAAGCGTCGGGAAGCGTCGGGCTGCAAGCACGTCACATCCGCAGCCTCTCTGTACGCTTTGCAATCGCGGTTCCGATATTGCACGGTTGTAGAGACATCTTGTCGTGGTCCCTTGTATTAACTGCGGATGGTCAGTCTGGCCGGCGCTAGCCAGTCGACAGGAACTTGAATTTCTCCGTCTCCGCGTGGCGCCGTGAGACGGCGAGTTGCTTGCTGTGAGCTGCTGGCGCTTGGTTGAGAGTGATTTACAATCTATCAGGATGAGCTAGAGAGCCAGCCGTAGAGTATATTTACTTCATGTCATCGCGCTATAGACACCTCCCCAATATCCTGACGATCGCACGGATTGTTGCCACGCCGATCCTGCTTTTCTTTCTGTTTTCCGAGAGTATCTCAGGGAAACTGATTGCGACCGTCCTGTTTATCCTCGCGTCAATTTCCGATTACTACGACGGCCAGCTTGCCAGGAAGTACGGCGTGCCGTCCAGAATCGGCCGTTTCCTTGATCCCTTAGCGGACAAGATTCTGGTCCTAGGGACGTTCGTTGCTTTGGCGCTTCTGGTGCCAGAAATAGTGCCGTGGTGGGCGGTTACGATTCTATTTGTCCGGGATATCGCTATCACGGTCTTCCGGGCGTGGTCTGAGTACAAGGGCCGATCACTGCGGACGCTCTCAATGGCCAAAACTAAAACGACGTTTCAGTTGATTTTTCTGATTGGTATGCTTGTGATGCTGACCGTTGAGAAGGTACCGGGTTTTCTGGGTCAGATCGGAGGGTGGGTGCTGGCCAGTTGGATTCCGATGGCTGTGCTAATGATCGTGGTGGCCATCACCACTTACACCGGCATAATCTATTTCTTTCGCCTTGAATACACCTCCTGAATTGCAGCAGTCGCTTCCTGCCGATGCAATCTCGAAGATGATCGCCTCTTCGTTGCTTGAAATTGGAGCAGTTGTCGTATCACCGGATGATCCGTTTACGTGGGCATCTGGTATTAAGTCGCCTGTTTACTGCGATAATCGAATCAGCATCGGTTACCCGTTGATCCGCAAGGCAATACGCGAGGCATTTGAGGTATTACTTGTGGACTGGTTAATGGCTGCGGATGTCATTGTCGGAACAGCCACGGCGGGCATTCCGCATGCTGCGTGGCTTGCTGAATCAAGGCTACTCCCGATGGCTTATGTACGGTCGTCAGCCAAGGGACATGGCAAGCGGAATCAAATTGAAGGCCCATTGCCGAAAGGGTCACGTGTGGTAGTTATCGAAGATTTGATTTCGACGGGCGGTTCCTCCATAGCGGCGGTCGAAGCTGTTCGGGGAGCGGGTGCTATTGTGCTGGGAGTTGGAAGCATCTTTACCTATGAACTTCCTGTTGCGTCGTCGGGTTTTGAAACGGCAAATGTCCAGAGTCGATCGTTGACTGATATTTCTGCCTTGTTGGCGGTTGCCCGTGAAACCGGATCATTAACTGACGCACAGGTAGCGTCGGTCAGGAGCTGGCAGCAGAATCCAGGTGAATGGAAGAACCCGAATGAGAGTTGACATAATTACGGTCGGTGACGAGCTGCTGATCGGGCAAACGGTCAACACCAATGCCTCATGGATGGGCGAAGCACTCGGGCTTAGGGGTCTCGACGTTCGGCGTGTAATCACGGTCGGCGACGAGGCCAGCGAAATGTCTTCGGCGATCAAAACTGCAGTCCTGGTCGCTGACTTAACGATCGTTACAGGTGGTTTGGGCCCCACGCACGACGACATCACTCGGAACGTCATCGCTGAGTCCTTCAACACGAAATTGGTGTTTGATGAGACAATCTTTGCGACCGTTAAGGAACGGTTCGGTCGCCGAGGGCGAAACGTTCCGGATAGTAACCGAACGCAGGCTATGATTCCGCTTGGGTTCGATGTCTTGCCCAATCCGATTGGCACCGCGCCGGGATTTATGAAGATGGTTGGGACCCCGACGGAACCTCGCTATCTGGCCGTTGTGCCCGGAGTCCCCCGTGAGATGCGGAAGATGATCACGGACCAGGTTCTGCCCCGGTTCCAACATTCTGCCGACATTCCAACGATTCGACATCGGCGTATCCACACGGCTGGCATTGGGGAGTCCCACCTTCAGGATAAGCTGGACGGCGTCACGTCTCAGTTGGGCACGCACGTTACGCTGGCCTATTTGCCATCATTAGAAGGAGTGATGTTGCGGCTCTCGGCTCGTGCACAAGACCCTTTGTTTGTGGATAGTGAACTGGATCGCGTTACTAGGTTTATTGTTGACCGAGCTGGCGAATGTACCTATAGCGTGACGGGGGAATCACTGGAGGCTGCCCTAGGTCGCTTGTTGGTGCAATCCGGAGATACGGTTGGCGTTGCTGAAAGCTGTACCGGCGGCCGCGTTTTAGATCGACTTACCAACGTTTCTGGCAGCTCAGCTTACGTTTTGGGCGGCGTTGTCGCCTATTGCAATAGGGTAAAAGAATCGCTGCTCAGCGTGTCTCCCGAAGCCCTCGCTGCTCACGGAGCAGTCAGCGAGATCGTCGCAGTCGAGATGGCCCATGGGGTTCGCGAGAAGCTTGGTTCAAGTATTGGATTGGCTTCAACCGGAATACTCGGCCCAACCGGTGGGAGTGTAGACAAACCGGTTGGTACTGTTTGGATTGCGGTCGACGGCCCGAGCGGGAGCCGCGGACAGCTTCTAAAACTTGGTACGGATCGCGAGTCAAACAAGAGGAGGGCAGTTGGAGCCGTCTTGAACTTGTTGCGGTTGGATCTGGCAAAACGCGGGTATCGCGATCTGTCGTGATGAGCTGTTCAGATTGGAGCCCGGGATTTCTGCTTGGGGCTCTTTGGCCTTCGTTTCGCCACATACTGCAAGTTGCTCCCGGGTGAATTATTCCACCTAAGTATCAGAGCATTTCTGTTTTGGATTTCTGTCCGACCGAAGTATATTGCGGTATGTGTAAGTACTGTGCGATAGCGGATCGCAATAACGGCAGTTGCTTTAGCGCGCGTTATTTGGCTGTTACTTTTTGGAGTGAGCGCCACCTGTAGAGGGAATACCACCGCACCTTCTTGCCTGTGTAGAGATTTGCATTGGTTACCGACTCGTCATGATCAGCACGAAATTTAGTAATGCTTCAGAGGCTATGACACGACGTTGTCACCATGCCATTGTAGGTTGTAAATATGACGTTAAGACGGCCAATCGCACGACGCCGTACGAATAGAAGCACGGTATTAATAAAACAGCAAGATCAAAAATAGAACGAACCATGAGTGAACGACCAACAGATCCCGCCAAGACGAAAGCCCTTGATCTTGCGCTGAAGCAGATTGAAAAGAATTATGGGAAGGGCTCGATCATGCGCCTTGGTGATTCGCCGGCCGTCTTAATTGATACGATTCCGACCGGCTCGCTTGCACTGGATGCTGCCTTGGGAGTTGGAGGCGTCCCGCGCGGCCGTGTTACTGAGATTTACGGTCCGGAGTCTTCGGGTAAGACGACGTTGGCGACGCACATCATCGCAGAAGCTCAGAAGCTTGGTGGCACGTGTGCGTTTATTGATGCAGAGCACGCCTTTGATGCGTCATATGCCGGTAAGCTTGGAGTTGATATTGATAACCTTTTGGTCTCGCAACCGGATACAGGTGAGCAGGCGCTGAATATCTGCGATACGCTTGTTCGCAGTGGTGCGCTCGACGTCATCGTTATCGACTCCGTTGCTGCGTTGGTTCCCCAGGCTGAGATTGAAGGGGAGATGGGTGACAGCCACATGGGACTTCAAGCCAGGCTGATGAGTCAGGCTCTTCGGAAGTTGACCGGTAACATCAATCGCACAAAGACGTGTCTGGTATTCATCAACCAGATTCGGGAAAAGATCGGTGTCATGTTTGGCAGCCCGGAAACCACAACTGGTGGGCGAGCGCTAAAATTCTATGCCTCGGTACGGCTTGATATTCGACGAATCGGTGCTATCAAAGACGGCACTGAAGTCACAGGTAACCGGACGCGTGTGAAGGTTGTCAAAAACAAGGTTGCCCCGCCGTTTCGCCAAGCCGAGTTTGATATCATCTATGGCGAAGGCGTGTCTTCACTGGGCGAACTTGTCGACATCGCTGTCGAAAACGATGTCGTTCAGAAGGCTGGCTCGTGGTACGCCTACGGAGATGTCAAGATTGGGCAGGGAAGGGACTCGGGGAAGATATGGCTATCCGAAAATGAGAAGTATCACACGGAAATCATGTTTAAGGTCAAGCAGGCATTGGGCATGATTCCCGTCGAAGTCCCGGCTGAAGAGCCCGTCGTTGCCAAGAATTCCAAAGCAGCGAAATCAACAAATGGTGCTCTTGTCGAAGTTTAGCGGCTGAACAACCACGCGGTTAGTGCAGGTGTCGAGAAGAAGGATGCCTCATTGAACGATTCGCTTTTCCAGTTGGAACGAGGCTGCAGGTTGCTCGGCGCATATCAGCCGTGATCTCCTGCAGCCTCGATCTGTTTCGCCCTATGCCCTATGCCCTATGTCCTATGTCCTATGTCCTATGTCCTATGTCCTATGTCACCTTAATCCGTAGTTGGCCATCCTGTACCAGTCGCCTAACCCACGACAACAGTGTGTCATTCTAATGGATGATTTGGACACTGCATAGACTGTGCGTATCTTGCTGTTCTACATCGCGGGGTGGAGCAGCTGGTAGCTCACCGGGCTCATAACCCGGAGGTCGCGGGTTCGAATCCCGCCCCCGCTACGAGTGAAGCCGCCAGTCTGTCAAGGACTGGCGGCTTTTTATTTAGAGCCCAACGGCCACAGTTCACTTCTTGTCGATAAGTCTTATATCATAAATTTCAAACCATAAGTTTTTAACCATAGGGTTTTAACCATGGCCATTCTTCATCCCTTCCGCGCAGTCCGACCTCGGCCCGAGACTGTTAAAGACGTAGCCTGTGTGCCATACGACGTAATCGATAGCAGCGAAGCTCGTTTGCTGTCAGAGGGCAATCCGTCTAGCTTTCTCCATATTATTCGTCCAGAAATCGACCTCCCGGTTGGGATTTCGGAATACGACGATGCTGTGTACGAAACGGGCGCGGAAAATCTACGCAAGTTTGTCGCCGGAGACGACTCGTTTCAAGAGACCGATCCATCACTGTACGTGTATCGACTCGTGATGGACGGTCGTTCTCAAACCGGCGTGTTCGGATGTGTTTCGGTTGCCGATTATGACTCCGATGTTATCCTGAAACACGAAAAAACCCGACCGGCGAAGGAAGACGATCGTACCCGGCATATCGTTACGCAGCAGGCGCACGCAGAGCCAATCATGCTAACGTTTAGAGATTCTGATCAAGTAGATTCGATTATCTCCGAGACCGTGTCTGGAGAAGCCCTCTATGATCTAGTGTCGGTCGACGGAATCCGCCATACGATTTGGCGGGTCCAGTCAACTCCCGACCTTGTAGCCGCATTTGCAGATATCGCGAAGCTCTATGTTGCCGACGGGCATCATCGATGCAAAGCGGCCAGTAGAGCGGCTGCTTCAATCGGCGGTGATGAAAACGCGGAAGTTCGTTTTTTCCCCGCCGTCCTGTTTCCCATGGGGCAGGTCGCCATAATGGCCTACAACAGAATTATCCGCAAGCTGCCGATGTCCGCTGACGAGATGCTGGCACTGATCAAGGGTCGGTTTGGCGCAACTCCGTCGACGCCCGTACCGGAAAAAAAGGGTTCAGTGTCCGTATTCTTGAACGGGCAATGGTTCGGTTTCGAACTTCCGCGAACGGCGCATACCGACGCCGCGTCCCGGTTAGATGTCGCGCGACTTGGGGAGTTTCTTCTTGAACCTGTTCTTGGAATCGTAGACCAGCGAACGGATACAAACATCGATTTTGTCGGCGGCATTCGCGGTACCGATCAATTGGAAAGGCTCGTGAACAGCGGGCCGGCCGAAATGGCGATCTCGATGTTTCCCACGTCGGTGGAAGAGCTCGTTGATGTTTCCGACGCTGGCCAATTGATGCCGCCAAAATCTACGTGGTTCGAGCCTAAGCTGCGAAGCGGATTGCTCGTTCATCTTTTCTAATAGTTGTTAGTCACAATCGGTTTTTACCAGCAATCACCATGACAGTCTTAGTTGCGGACAAGCTTTCGGAATCATTCTCATCGTTGTTGGATGAAGCGGGACTTTCCGTCTCAACAGGTGCCAGCCTTAAAGATGGCGCGCTGGCTGATGCACTGCGGAAACAGCAACCGTCAGTGTTGGTCGTACGATCAACCAAGGTGACAAAAGACCATCTGGAAGCGAGCAACAAGCTTGAACTGGTTGTCCGTGCCGGAGCTGGGTACGACAATGTTGATCTGGTCTCTGCGTCAAGCCTTGGCGTATTTGTTGCCAATTGCCCCGCGAAGAACTCGATAGCGGTAGCAGA
>CBDTVC010000072.1:0-8781 GCA_965363925.1 uncultured bacterium
GCACTTCATTGATTATGGCGGCAATGTGTATCAATTTATCGGATACACTGCCCAGCAGACGTTTCAGCAGTACAGCAACGCTTTTGCGTCCACGATGCAGGGGTTCAACCGATTGGCTGACCCGAGTAAGATTAACGTCAAGCCGAATCGGTTGAAGATCATCTCGGCAGATCGGTCCGCACCGTTTTCGCAAATGGTGCCGAATCAGCTTCCGAGAAACGTTACGGCGGACGAGTTGGCAATCCTGAACCAGGTAGAGCTCGGTGAAACGATCCCTGCTGGAAAGCGATTAAAATTGGTTCAGTAGCCAATACGCTGGTACGTATTCGACAGTCAGTCGAAATCGACGCTATACAGCTTCAAATCCATTCTGAAAGAGAATGGCTGTTTGGTAGTAGTGGACCTTAGAAAACTTTGCGTTGGGGTCGTGTCTGCCTACAAATGATTGCCAGTCATCGTGGCGCCAGAAATTCACGTGTTCTGGATCCGGTGAAATCCGAAGTGCACGCGCGACGTCGTTGAAGAACTTGAAGTACGGTTCGAGCGGTACCGTTAGAACGACTGCTTGTCTGGCAACTCGGATTAATTCCTTCAGGGCCGAATCCGGATCAGCGAGGTGTTCGAGAACCTCGCTGCAAATGACGACGTCAACAGAATTGTCGGCAAACCGAAGGTTGAAAATATCTCCGACTTCGAATAACCCAACCTGACCAAACCGGTCGCGTGCAAAATCGACGGCGCCATCCGACGCATCGATTCCGGTAAACGAAACGTCAGGCAGATTCTCATACAGGTGGTGCGCCAGGAATCCTTCACCACAACCGACGTCAAGAACACTTTCAGGATTCACGCTTCGAACCAGCTCGGTAATCCGGTCATGAAAGGTCCGGATATGCCAAGCATAGAGAGAGTTAGACGTCGTGTACTTGTTGAGGTTGGACGACTTATGTTGATCTGCGGCGACGTTCAAATCAATTCAACGGATTGTGATCGTTAGACCGTAACTGATTTGTCCGACTTCTCGGGTGACGAATCAATGTTAGGGTCTTCTGCAGACGGCGGTATCAGTGTCGCTTCTCCACCCAGCGCCATCTTCCCGCCGACGTGTACGTAAACCTTGCCGCGGATGTGCCTGTGACGCTCAATTTTCTCGACAATCTTAACCTCAACCGTAATCTCCGAGCCCACAGGAACAGGCCGGAGAAACCGAGCAGAGATCGTTACCGCAATGCTACCGGGACCTGGAAAATCGCGACCAAGGACTTTTGAGATAATTCCCAACAACAGCACGCCGTGAACAATCGGTTTTCCAAATCGAGTTGTACTTGCGTACTCCTCGTCAACGTGGATCGGGTTGTCATCGCCGGTCAACTCAGCGAACAGGCGAACGTCTTCAGCCGAAATGACACGCTTCAACGAAAAAGAGTCACCAATTTGAAGGGATTCGTAAGTATTCATAACCATGTTGGAACGCGTCAGGGGATGTAACTTGTTTTAGGCTCTGTCCGTCGCTACGACTGCTCTCCCGATCGTGGGTGACTATTCGGTCGCGAACTCTGTTACGTAATATCACTCCACACTAATCATGATGGCTCAACCAGCATATTAGAGACAGTCTTTGACGTGGCAGCACGTAACGATACCACGAAGTACCTGATGAGAGCAGAAACAGAATATCAAATTAATGGTTCAGTTCGGCTAGTCATCCACGCCAGAAGGAAAATGTAACCAAATTGCGCCACATCAATACCGGGCTAGCACAATTGTATAGGCAAAACGGTTTCTTTTCACTGTTTTGCCCATTTTGAAGAATGCGCACCGCAGATATCCAAACCGCGATTGCCCGGCTGACACAGGACTCTAAAAGCTGAGCCTGTTAGATTCCAGCACGCGCGCACCCACCAGCGTTTTCAGTGCCAATGCACAGACTATTCGAAGCACTACGCCCATTTATTCGATTTGTGACAAGGGCTCCATTGCTGATTGTTCTCATCGCTGTGGCTGCCACCGTGATCAGCGTCCAATCGGCAATGAACCTGCGCATCGATCCGGATTTTGCCAATCTGATTCCGTCGTACTACCAGAGCGTGCAGGCGATCGAAAAGTTACGTGAACACGTTGGGGCAGAATCTGAAGCGGCCATCGCGATCACCAGCCCGTCCTTTGCTGACAATCGCTCGTTCGCTGAAGCGTTTATCAACAGGGCGATGGAGGCCCGTACATCCTCAGGCGAACTCTATTTCACCAGGGTTGACTATAAGAAAGACGTCGATTTCCTGAAAAACAATGCGCTCTACTTTGCCACGCCAAGCGAACTAAACGACCTCGAAGACTATCTGCTTGACAAGAAGGAAGAAGCAGTGCTCGAGGCCAACCCGTTTTTCTTTGATCTCGGCGACGACGACGACGAAGCAGATTCAACTGGCCGCGATGGGGGAGCAGAGCTTCAAGAAGTCTACGGTCGTCTGATCGAAAAGGAGTATCCAGTATCGGATGACTCAACAACACTTGTTCTCCGGTTTTATCCCGCCGGATCACAAACCAACATCGGGTACATAGACGCACTCTACACGGAGTTGCAGAATATTGCGGATGATCTCGATCCGGTCTCGTTCAACCCCGACATGGAAATCACGCTGGCTGGGCGCCTGCAGCGCACCCTTGTGGAAATCCGAGCAATTACCAACGACGTTCTGTCCTCGTTCGGCGTCGGCGTGTTGGTTGTGATCCTGATCGTTGTCTTCTACTTCACGTACAAGTCCGTCCTCGCTCGAGCCTCAAACCGATGGAAAGCCACCAACATCGGAAAGAGTATCCTCAGGATGCCAGCGATTGCCGTCCTGATTGCCGCGCCTCTTAGTATGAGCTTGGCGTGGACCTTCGGACTGACCTACGTGATGTTCGGTACGCTGAACCTAATGACGACAACTCTTGGTCTCGTCCTGTTTGGCCTCGGCATCGATTACGGCATTCACTTCTACGCCCGCTACGCAGAAGAACGTGGGCTCGGTCGAACCGTTGCGGATGCCATCGAGACCACTTTCGTAAGCACCGGTCAGGCCGTTTCAGTTGGTGCGTTGACCACCTCCGTCGCTCTGTTTTCGCTATTGCTCGCCGACTTCAAGGGCTTCAGTGAGTTTGGCGCAATTGCTGGAACAGGCGTATTGTTTGCGCTACTTGCAATGGTAATTGTTCTGCCAGCGCTTCTGGTTCTTTTCGAAAAATATCGCTTGCTCAACCTGGAGTCCGGTGGCGCCTTTGAAATGCCGGAACCCCACAATGCCGTGTATCCTGGGTCACGGACCGTGGTATTCGCAAGTGTCTTTATCGTCGGAGCCTCGTTCTTCTTTTTGCCGCCCAAATTCGAATACGATTTTGGTAAGCTTGAGCCGGTCTACGAAGAATACAACCAGCGGCGAGATGTTGTGTCACGTGTGTATTCGTCGTCGGGGCGCCGGAACCCTGCCTATGTCGTCCTCGACAATCGCGAAGACGCAAAGCAGGTAACCGATGCCGTTCGGTTACTCATGACGTCCGATTCGACTACAACCATTCTGGATGTGGAAAGCCTCCAGGAGCGATTCCCGATTACTCCTGCCGAAGAGCAGGAAAAGCTGGATCAGATTACACGAATCCGCGAGCTGGTCTCGGATCCCGCCATATCAAGCGACTCGACGCTTACCGACGAAGCAGACAAGCTGCGCCTTGCAGCGCAGACGCGAAGCCCGATACCCGAATCACTTGTACCGGAATCGCTAAAGAAACAATTCGAATCCAAAGACGGCAGTATTGGCAACTTTGTGATGATCTACCCCGCCGTCGGTTTGTCGGATGGGAAGAATTCCATTGCGTTTTCGGATGAGATCGGCGAAATCGAAACAGCCGACGGACGTGTGTTCTATGCCGGATCAACGTCGCTCGTTGCAGCGGATATGTTGCGACTAATGCGCGAGGAAGCGCCCTACATGGTGCTCTTCACATTCCTAATTGTTGCACTCCTTATGTGGATCAATTTCGGATCTCTCAAATGGGCCCTTTTAGCGATAACCCCACTGGTCGTTGGCGTGATGTGGATGTTGCTGTTGATGGCGCTTCTTGACTTAAAGCTCAACTTTTACAACCTGATCGTTCTTCCCGCCGTGTTGGGAATCGGTAATGACGCAGGTGTTCATCTCGTGCATCGGTATCGGGAAGAGGGGTTTGGCTCGGTCATGCACGTACTGCGGTCAACGGGGGAACACATTACCGTTGGTGCACTCACCACGATGGTTGGCTTTGCCGGGCCGTTGTTGAGTTTCCATCCCGGGCTTCGCTCAATCGGCCACCTGGCCGTGATCGGAATCGGTACGACGTTGTTGGCAACCCTGACCTTCCTGCCTGCACTGATGCAGCTCCAGGAAAAGCGACAGGCCAGCAAGCCGGTTGCCGATAAGCTTGTCAGCGATATTTCTGGCAGTGGCGTTTCTGGCAGCGATGAATCTGGTAGCGACGTTTCTCGCAGTCCTAACTAGTTGTGGTCACTTGACGCTTTTACTATCGTCATTTGCCGATTCCATCAGTCCGCGGAGGGTCTCGAGGTATCGCTCGGCAACGGAAGGCCACGAAAACGATTCTGCAGTATACCTCGTTGCGTTTGCAGAGAGTTGGGCCAGCTTTGAGCGGTCTCTGTCAAACGATAAGATGGCATCTGCAAAGCCTTGGGCGTCACCAGACTCTACGAGTACACCATTCTCTCCTGGTGAAACGACGTCCAAAATTCCTTCGATGCCGGCAGCAATTGCGGGTTGACCGTTTAGCGAAGCCTCGAGGAGCACAACGCCAAAGCCCTCCATGTCACCCTCAACCGGAATGTTAGGCATCACAAACAGATCGCCGCCGCGATACAGTGCGGTTAACACTTCATCTGACACACGCCCGAGCAATTGGACGCGACCGGCGAGACCGCGTTCAACAATCGTGGACCGGATGGCACGCTCCTCAGGGCCGTCGCCCGCAAGCCAATAGTAGACGTTGTCTGGCAATAGCGGCATCACCTGGTCGACAAACCATTCGAATCCTTTTCGCTTCACCTGCCTTCCAACGCTCGTCAGCAGTAACGCGTCTTCGTCAAGAATAACATCGGGGAACGATACAGTTGATTTGATGAGTGTGTGCAGTTCGCGTCGGTGCCTAGCGCGGTATTGTCTGGAATCGCCGCCTCTCGATGCTCTGTCCGTCTGTACTCGCTGGGCATGCGAAACCTCTGCGCGATCAGGGGTCCGGGACACATCAGAACTAGATTGGGATTCCTCCCGAAACCGGTTTATATCAATCCCGTTCGGCACAATAAACGCTTTGGAGGCGTCAAGCCCTCGCTCGAGACAGGCATCGCGCGTTGCCCTGGAAATCGGCAGTACCGCGTCAAGTGACCTGAAGACGTGTGGTACAAACCGCTGATAGAGAGCGTTTTGCGCCGTAACGTCGAGTCCATGAGCAATGGTTGCCGTGCGGATTCCAGACCGACGCAATCGCTTCCTGAGCGGCACGGCGAGTGATGCGGATATCATGGAAGAAAACAGGACAACGTCAACCGACTGGTCTTCGGTTCGACGTCGAATCTCGCGATAAACGCGAAAGAGAAATGGTGCAACCTTTCGATGCGTATCGGCCCAGGTTGTCCGCAGCACCAGCGGGATTAACTCGATATCCGGTCGATCGCTTAACGCGTGGAAAAGATCCTGTGCCACACGCTGCATTCCGCCGATGTTACTGTCCGGACGCCCAGCCGGAGGTAAGGAGTGAGAGACAAACAGAAGTCGCAACGGAGTGGATTGAATTTGCGTCAACTGACGCGTTCTCTCGAGTTCCGTTTGCGAGTGTGCCCGGCGTCACCGTCAACGGATTTCTGGATGTCTCGATAGTAACAAAGCATCCGGTTCAGCACAGTATCCCATGCGTACTCCTTGGCGCGATCATTTGCGGCCATGCTCATGTCGTTTCGAAGCTTCGCATCAACGATGAGTTTGTGAACGGCATTGAAGTAGGCGTCCATGTCGTCGGGAGGAGCGAGAAAGCCCGTCACACCATCCTCAACCAAGGCATTGCTGCCTGTCGCGTCAGCACAGACGGTAGGCACGCCAGATGCCATGGCCTCAAGCGTCACGTTGCCGAACGTTTCGGTTGTGCTGGGAAAAAGGAAAACATCACTCGATGCGTACGCGCGTGCCAGTTGGTCATCCGCGAGAAACCCGGTAAAGATTGCCCCTGGAAGTTGTTGTTCCAGCTCAGCCTTTGCGGGACCGTCACCAACGAGCATCACGCGGTGGGCAACTCCATTTTTTTCAAGTCCATCTCGTTCAAGCCTGTGCACGACCTCAACAAACTCACTGAGTCCTTTCTCCCAAACCAGCCGGCTCACGAGAGAGACCACCACTTCATCGTCGGCAATGCCTAGACTGCGCCGCCATTCCAGCGATCGCATGGCGGGATTAAACTGAGTGGTATCCACCCCGCGTGGCCAGTACATCAGTCGCTCGCTGATTCCGTGTGCCCGAAGCACATCAGCCATGGACGGAGACGGGACGTAGATGTGTTCGCAGTGTTCGTAGAACCATCGCAGATAACGCCACGCAAGTCCCACGAGTGATGTCATCCGGTAGTACTTCAGATACGAGCTAAAGTGCGTGTGATAAGACGACACGATTGGCAAACCCCGTTTCCGTCCGTACAACAATGCTGATCGCCCAAGTGGATCCGGCGTGGCAATGTGGATAAACGTTGGCGCAAAAGCATCAAGGGCTTTTCGATTGGCGCGGGACATTCCGAGGGTGATCCGATACTCTGGCCTGCCCGGCATCGAGATCGACGGCGCCGGCATCATGGTGCCGTTGTGATCAAACGCCGGTTCGTCACCAGCCGGCGCAAAGACCATAACTTGTACGCCCTGGCGCTCCAGGAATTCTACCAGCCTATTCAGTGTGAGCGAAACGCCATCCGCAATGTGGTTGTATGCGCCAGTGAACAGCGCCACTCGCATCTGACCAACAGGATCTGCCTCGTCACACCCTTCAGATAGGATTTCCACGCGAGGAGCGACCGACGTCTTAGGCGCAAAACCTGTTGGCGACATTCCCTTGGCTGAAATACCCATTCCTGCTGTGGCAGCGCCACTACCGTCCGTCAACGACGTACCTGCAACAACAGCGCTCGCAGAAGCACTCTTGTTGGAAGAACTCATAATGGGTGTGCCTTTATCCGTAGCCGTTGACCGCATACGATATCGGTAGGTGCTGTGCCGCCGTTGTTACAAATCGGTGCGACAAAGCCTCGATAGGATTGGTATCCACGTTGGTGGAACCACGATCTGATTCAATCTGCCTCCCAAATAAACTCGGAAGGGCCTAGCCTCTCATATCTTCTGTAATAAATTCAATTCAAGTCTAGCCGATTAAGATACCACAAAGAGCGTCTCACCAGCAAAACGCTCCCTCGACCTATGCGTTTCTTTACAGAATTTCGCGGAGGAAGTGCCCCGTATGGCTCTCTTTCACGGTGGCAACGTGCTCCGGCGTACCATCCGCAACTAGAAAACCGCCCTTCCGGCCCCCTTCAGGTCCCAAATCGATCAACCAATCTGCTGATTTGATCACATCCATGTTGTGTTCAACCACAATAACAGAATGTCCAGTTTCAACCAGCTGATTTAACGCTTTCAAAAGCTTCTTGATGTCATCAAAATGAAGCCCGGTGGTTGGCTCGTCAAAAATGTATAGCGTGTGGTCTTTCTTGGATTTTCCCAGATGCGAAGCCAACTTCACGCGTTGCGCTTCACCGCCAGACAGTGTATTAGACGGTTGACCAAGCGTTATGTAACCAAGGCCGATCTCGCCAAGTACAGACAATCGCGAAACGATCGGTCCTACGTCTGCAAAAAACTCCACGGCTTCATCGACAGTCATCTGTAGAATGTCATGGACATTCTTCCCGTTGTATCGGATGTCCAGTGCTTCCTGCTTATACCGCCGACCCTTGCACGCTTCACATTCGAGATATAGATCCGCAAGAAACTGCATTTCCACCGTCACAGATCCTTCACCTTGGCAGACCTCACAGCGCCCGCCGGGGACGTTGAACGAGAAGAAGCCCGGACGCAGGCCCTGCAATTTGGCGTGGTGCGTATTCGCCAACAGGTCGCGGATAATGTTAAACGCCTTGAGGTACGTAATCGGATTAGACCGTGGCGAACGACCAATTGGCGTCTGGTCAACCATTTCGATCTCGTCAACAAACGCCCCGCCGCGGATATTCGAATGGGCCCCGACACGATCGCCGCTGCCGCCTGAACCACGTAGCCGTGCAAGTCCCCGCCACAACGTGTCGTGCACGAGCGTGGATTTCCCGGATCCACTAACCCCCGTAACAACGACGAGTGCACCCAACGGGAACGAAACATCCAGCCGCTTTAAATTATGCTCGTGCGCATTCTGAATAGTAACGGCAAACTCCGGGTCGATGGTACGCCGTTTCTCCGGCACGTCGATTTTGGCGCGGCCACTTAAGTATTGACCCGTCAGAGAAGACTCAGAAACCAGGAGTTGTTCAGGCGTTCCCTGGAAAACAACTTCGCCACCGTGAATACCTGAGCCCGGACCAATATCCACGACATAATCTGACTGCCGCATCAGCGCCTCTTCGTGTTCGACGACGATGACGGTGTTGCCGATGTCTCGCAAGTTCTCAAGGATGCGGATCAGTCGGCCCGTATCTCGCGGATGTAATCCGATAGAAGGTTCGTCCAGCACG
>CBDTVC010000073.1:0-8767 GCA_965363925.1 uncultured bacterium
AGAGGCGGCCATGACAGGTGTAAACCTGTCGGTTCGTCGGCTCGTTGATGAACCGGATAATTGGTTCACTGATACGGATGACTACGAATACGCTACCACGAATTACGGCGGTGCCTCGTTCGCCGTGACGGCCACTTCGCCACACCCCGATACCGTCACAATTGTGTCCACGGGAATTCAGCACACTTTGCCGCTAGTGATCGAAGCGGTTTTCGTGAAAGGGCTGGTTCAGGGCGGCGTGAATCAAATCTTTACATATGCCATCGTCTCAGAGCTTGATCTTACGCTAAACGGTTCCGTCGAAATCCTGGCAGCCAGCGGCACGGCCAATGCAAATATCCACGCGAACGGCGACCTAACCTCAAATGGAAATCGAGTTCACGTGGAAGGGTTTGCGACTTACGGTCCTACCGGGTCAGGTACGGTCAACCCGGAGCGCGCCATTGACGACATTTTTGATCCTAACGTTGATACAAACGGAGCCGAAGTAAACGTCCACGAAGACGACGATGTGGATATTCCGAATATCGATGTTTCGTTGTATTCAACATCTCCGCCTGCTGATCTCGTTGTCGCTGGTGATACGACAATGTTTGACATTGATCGTGCCTGGCTTACGGCCAACGGTTATCCAGCAGTTGTTGGGACGGAAGATCACCCGTTTATGTTGTATGTCGGTGGCGACCTGAGTAATTCGGGCGAGGTTGTAATCGAAGGTGTTTACTTCCAGGCTATCGTGGCTGGGGAAATCAACATCGGTGGGAATATTCTCGCAAGCACGACGGCCGTTCCGGACAAAAATGACCCACAGGCTGCATGGGATGCTTGGAACGCTGCAAACCTGGATGCCTCCGGCAACACCCCTATCGGACTTTTTGCGGATGGTGATATCACCGTAAGTGGAGGTTTTGCAATTGTCGGTCAGCTCTTCTCGAACAATACCGTCACGCTTAATGGTGGAGGCGGAAACCAGATGAATATCCTTGGCGGAATAACATCTGCTAATACCGACATCAATGTTAACGGTGGACTGGTAATTCAGTACGCGCAGATTGCAGAAGGGATAGTTGAGGACATAGTCGAAAACGACACACCTGAAGGCGTCCGACTGGTTGACTGGGCGGAATTTTAGACTCTGTAGTCATTCACATTCGCATCGCGGAGCGTCTACAGCCGCGGGCGACCATTATAACTAAAAACCGATCACGATCAGTATCAGCGACGGTTATAGAATTTATCGATTCCAATGGGACAATCGTCTGTCATCTTTGCGTTTGCTGCGACGCTCGTCGTCGCAATTGTACTCTTGACGTCACAACGTTCAAATCAGGCAACCGATGTCACTGTTGCAGAATATCACAACTCCGTCCTTTCCAGAGAAGCGGCCATGACAGGGCATAACCTTACTGTTCGCCGGTTAGTTGACGAGCCAGATAATTGGTTCTCTAATACGAGCGACTATGAATTCCCGGCGACGGCATACGCGAGTGCTTCGTTTGTAGTGAACGTGACGTCCACTCATCCAGACTCCGTGTTTGTGGTGGCGACGGGGACTCAGCACGGCGTTGACCATCGAATCGAGGCAGTGTACGCCAAGGGCCTGATCTCCGGCGGGATCGCAGAGGTATTCACCTATGCTGTCGTTTCTGAAGAAGATCTTCGGTTTAATGGAAGTACAAACATTCTTGCAGCAGACGGTTCGAACAACGCAAACGTACATGCCAACGAAGACCTCACATCCAACGGCAACAACGTGAGTGTTGAGGGATACGGGACGCACGGCACGACTGGAACTGTTACCGTAAACCCAGCCGCACAGACCGACAATATTTTCGATCCGAATATCGATGGGAACGGCGGGAACCTAAATGTTTTCGGCGCGGACGACGTCGACATCCCGCTCATTGACCCATCGTTGTATGCTACTTCGCCGCCCGCAGACCTTGTCATTGCGGGCGACCACTCACTCATCGACATGGATCGGGCATGGCTTACGGCAAACGGTTATCCGGCCACAGTTGGTACGGTTGCCCATCCGTTCCTGATCTACGTGGGTGGTGACCTGTCGGCCAGCGGCAACGTCATTATTGACGGCATTTATTTTCAGGCGGTCGTTGCAGGCGATATCACGCTTTCAGGTTCGGTATCTACAAGTGCCATACCTGCGCCGGGCCGGAATGCTTCACAGGCTGTATGGGATGCCTGGATCGCGGCTAATCTGGACGCGTCCGGTAATACGACCATCGGCTTGTTCTCCGGAGGAGACATCACCTTGAACGGCAACGTCTCCGTCACCGGTCAGCTTTACGCAAACGATGACGTAACGATTAATGGCGGTGGCGGGAGAACTCGAAACATACTCGGCGGGATTGTATCCGCTTCTTCGGATATCACTCTGAATGGTGGGATCACCATCCAGTATGCCCAACTTTCCACGACAGGTCTGTTGGAAGAATTTGAAAGCGACATTCCGGAGGGTGTGAGGCTCGTCGATTGGGCGGAATTTTAGGCCGGATTTTTTGCAGAAAGAGACAGAGAGGCGTCAATGTCCTTAGCAGCAACTATTGAAACAGAGAGCAGGGCCCGTCATGGCAAACGTCAGGTAGTAATACCGCCGATGCCGCCAGACGTGGATCGTATTATCGCTGAGCGTCCGTCCAACCTTGACGGGATGGACAAGATGGAGTGGTATGCTGAGAAAGTAAATGCATTGCCTGCCAACGTGCGCGATAACATGCGCGCATTAGTCGACGTGTTCGTGGCGCGCATGCCAGAATACGATGCCTCTGACCTTGATTTTGGGGCTGAAGCCTGCAACGGGATGATTTGGTACCGTCTGGACGGTCTGAAGGTGCCAAAGCCTGAGTTGGGCGAGTACACAGCGGATCAGACCAACGTGCTTCTGCTCGGAATGATGTTTCCACGGCAGCAGCAGCGGCTCTTCGAGAAGTACGCAATTGACTATGGGTCCAGCCTTGAAATGGGGCCTGACGAACCGCCGCGCCGATTTCGCACAACGGTTTTCTTCGACAACCGTGAACTGGCGCTTAGCCAACGAATGTTGGCATGGAAACCACGGCCGCTCCGTTCGCTCGGGTTTCATCCGCTTGTCGAACGCGGACTAATGTTTCGCTATTTGCGCGACGGCCTCACGTTGATTACTGGAGTTACGGGTTCTGGTAAAAGTACGACGCTGGACTCCATCGTCAATGCAAATAACGATGACATCGAAGCGCAGATAATCGTCGTCGCGCAGCCGCTGGAGTTCATTCACAAGTCGAATAAATGTGTAGTCCGTCATCGAGAGGTTGGGACGGATGTTGATTCGTACGTCGATGGAATGGTTCAGGCACTCCGACAAGATCCGGACATTATTGTGGTTGGTGAAATGCGGGACGCCGACTCGATCTCGACCGCCATGGAAATGGCTGATACCGGACACAAGGTTTTTTCAACGTTACATACGGGTAGTGCTCCCGAAACTATTGATCGTGTTGTTGCGGAATATCCGCCATCAGAACAGGATCGTATTAGATTTCGACTTGCGGATGTGTTGCGATGTATCGTTTCGCAGAAGCTTCTGCCAGCAGTCGGGGGTGGCCGCATATTGGCGAAAGAAGTCATGTGGATGACCCCTGCGGCTCGCGCTGCAATCAAGAATGGAAACATCGGAGAGATCTATCAGATGATGTGGTCCGGCGCAGATCAGGGACAGATCACTCTCGAGCAGGACCTTGCACGGCTTGTCTTGCACGGTGACATCACGGCTGAAACGGCCGTTGGTTATGCCAATAACAAGCGACGGCTGTTGCAACTCATTCAGTAATCAGGAAAGTAGCATGAGTAAGAAATCACAGGGTGTGCTTGGCGTATCAATTTCGGATGGCTCAATTGAGGCAGTCCTGTTGCGTAGTGATGCAACGGGCGTTTCGATGGTCAAGAAATTTGTAAAGCCAAGACTTCGGTCTGGTGATCGTGTTGGAGATCTGGCCGCCGTCATTCCAGGTCTCAAAGAATCCACGGATGCAGACTACACGATGGAGATCGGCGATGGTTCGGGCGGCTCTTCCGCCGGGTTGTTCCTGACGTCCGAATTCTCCCATGGAGGTGGGGCCGTAGCAGAACAACAGGGTACAGAGTCGGCCGTTCGCCGATCTGCGCCGTTCGGACTTCAGCTCAAAGAGATTCTAACGGCGTGCGAAAAGCTCGGCTATCCGGAGCCGGAGATGGCATTCTGTATTGGATCGTCGGAGGTCAGCTACATGGAACTGTCGCTTCCCGCTGCAAAGAATAAGAAGGGGTTAACTGAGGCGAGTTCAGCATTTGCTGCGTCTACATCCGACACAAAAACTCTTCTTGCCAAGCTAAAGGAAAGCAAAGGAATAGAAGCGGATCGCAATCGCGTCGGTTTTGTGGCCTTGTCATCAGATGAGAAGCGGCGTCGCTTCCTTGCGGTGGTGCCAGCGACGCCAGACCCGGTAATGGGAGCTCTCAAGACCGTCTCGACCAAGAGTTCGCGGAAACGGACCTTTGCCGCTGTCGTCGATGCGGAGGTTTCGCTCTTGCACTGGATGGCTCGCAGAGACGTACTTAACCGAAAGGGGAATGTCGCAATCGTTCGTGTTGGAGCAGAGGACACTCTTATACTGTTCCTTAACGATGGGATGTTGGATCGTCATGAGCGACTGCGCTCACTAACCTCGTATGACCCCGTTGATACGATCTGCTCTCGAGTCCTGCTAAAACAGGATGAATGGAAAATTGGAAACCTTGATCGCGTTTACATCTCAAGCGACTATCACTCAGCAAGCGGCATGGCCGAATACGAATCTTTCTTTTCGGATTCGGAGACAATGTCGATTGTCGAACTTCTTGGTTCGGCCCATATTAAGCTGCCGGTTGAAGAAAACGGATCGGTGCGCTCCAGTACGTTGCCGGCAATCGCGGTTGCGCTCCGCGTTTTACAGGACTCAGACAAAGACGCGCATGGTTCGATCAATCTCGTTTCGAAGAAGCAGCGAAAGGAGCTTTCAACGTCCAAGGCTCGTTTTGCATGGCATTCGCTCGCCTTGCTCGCAGTTCTATTCGGCATGGCTCTGTTTTACACGTGGCAGTTCATGCAGGGTGCTGAAGAGATTGGCATTAAACAGGAAGAAGTCCGCCTGAATCCGCCGCAGTTTCCAACCGAAAGTGCGACGCTCCTGCGCGCGCGCGTCGACAGCTTGAATCTTGCCTATCAGAAGTATACGCGTGGTTTGTTTGTGCTCGATTCACTTCTCACGGGTAGTGATAAATGGTCTACGTCCCTGGCTGAATTGTCGTCTTCGACGAATGACATCGCACGAATCTGGATTAAAGGTTGGTCACCAGAAGGTGGTGAAATCAGGTTGGAGGGGAATGCGCTAAAACGGGACCGAGTCGCGGCCTTGGCCGAACGATGGAACGGGTCCATCGAAAAATTGAATTTCGCTGACATTCAAGGTGTGCGGGTTTACACGTTCATTATGAGGCTTCCGCTTTCGTCCGAAATGCCGAAGGTTGCCCTCTATTTGCGTGAGCAGTCGATAAATGAAATGGAGCCGGATGCAACACCGCAGCTCGTCACACTTCGCGAAAT
The DNA here is from genome assembly GCA_965363925.1 of uncultured bacterium. GTDB lineage: Bacteria > Bacteroidota > Rhodothermia > Rhodothermales > JABDKH01 > JAGQWL01. Next base: position 5,618 of record CBDTVC010000073.1, read on the forward strand.
CGCGAGCGAATAATTAGAGGACTACCAATGAGAGATCTGATTAATTCCGGGCTGCTTCTGCTTTGTGTCGTGATCGTGGGTACGATCGGCCACTATGCTACGAAGGTTCATCAGCCTGCAGCCCTTCAAAAGATCAACGACACCATCGAATTGGCGAAGTTGGAAACGCAAGAAGTCGAGGAGCTGCTCATCACGCACGCCGCATCGAGGGAGATCGCCGAGGAGACGACTGCGAAGTGGAAGACCCGATACAAAGAAATCCCACAGACGCTCAATACAGCGAAAGTTGTCTTGTACCTGGAAAGCTTAACAACGGAAGGGTTCGAGCGCTTTGACATCGATCTCGTTGGCTCAATCAGCACACCCGATATCAGTTACTATCGGTTCAAAGTAAACGCGACGTCGTATTTCAACAGCATGTATCACTTTGTTTGGCACGTTGAAAACAATCCGCAGTTTTATCGAATCAACGACCTGAAAATTAGTTACACAGCGGTGTTCAAAGAGAACTCAAGCACCGGTTTGCCGCGACGGCAGAATATGGTCAACTTCTCGTTTACGCTGGACGCGTTTTACAACGCGACCGAAGGCGTAGCCGCGTCAGAAGAGGAGCTGCTTCCGATTCCACGGAACCTGCTCGCCAGTCACAATCCGTCTCACAATTCTTTTTACCCAATTGTTCGCACGGATTTACCGCCGAATGATGAAATGCTGCTCGATGTGGAGTCTGCTACGCTGGTTTCGATTGTGGGTGATCAGGCGGTATTTCAGGATGGCGACTTTCAACACGTCGTACGGACGGGCGACCGGATTTATTTGGGAGAAGTTGTTTCTATCGACGCCCGAAACGCTGTCGTCCGAGTAAAGCTCAACAAGGGTGGAAAGCTAATGAGTGCGGACCTTACGGTTGATGTTGAGGAAAACTACCGACAGGCTCAACGCCCGGGAGTTCAGGTATTTCCGATCGAAGTCGAAAATTAGACTGGGTACTATCCCGATATCCTGAATAGTCAGAGAGAAGTCAATCAGATGAACAGCACAGTCAGCTTATTGAGGCATGCAGTTGGTCGATACATAGTGAATGTATCCGACCCGAACAGACCTGCATCCGAGCGATCCGTACTTTCCCGGTATCCGTCAAGCATCTCCGGGTATACTCGTCAGCGTCGTGCTGGCGCATCTGATGCTCAAGTTTCTGTACTTCAGTTCGTGGTTCCTTCATACGATCGCTTTGCCGGTCGAGAATCTCACGAATGGCTATCTGCCTCCGGCTACGTTGGCGGGTCTAATCTCGTTAGTCGTGCTGGTCGCCGGCATCATGATGTGCCTTGGTTCTCTCCGTCTAGCCGATCTTGGTCTGGACAAAAAGGGGCTCTTGGTCGGAATGGCGGCGTTAGGATTGGTGGTCGGAGCGGTACACTTGTTGGGAGGCGTGGCCGTGTTGCTTACCGATTTAACACTGCAGGTAACGAACTACCCGACCGGGCAGGTGATTGTGGCGACGCTCGACTCATTCGTGGGCGCCGCAATTACAGAGGAAGTGTTTTATCGCGGGTTTCTGTTGGTTCAAGTCTATTTCCTGCTGTGCGGTCGAACACAGAAACCTCGATCGACGTGTCTGGTACTGTCGCTTGTATTGACACAGGCCTACTTCGGCGTCAATCATCTTGGCAGTGCCCTGCGGATGGATTTGGCGCTGCCAACCATTCTGGGCTATCTGGGTCATGCAGGTCTTGTAGGGGCAATGCTGGCAGTGCTCTTTATCCGAACGCGGTCCATCTTCGTACCCATGGTGGCACATGGCCTGCTGAATCTGCCGATCACGGCAATCGAACTGCCGATCGACGCGGACTTGCTCACCCTCGTGGTTGTTTGTCTTCTAATGCTTGGGCTTCCGTACGTGTACAGTCGGGATTCCCGTCGATTTGTTTTTACCGGATAGATGGGGACGACGTGTCCCCGATTATAAGGGGTACGTTATGAGAGGCAAGCTTGCCAAGATAGTTGCTCTATTTCTATTGGGCATTGCTTCTACCGTTGCAACGGTAGAAGCTCAGCGAACGACCTATCGGCCCGTTCAGATCGATACGATTTACGGATCGTCTTCGATTGAAGTAGATGAGGTCGACAACTATAGAGTGCGTATCAGCGCCGGAGCGAAGTGGCCGATCCAGTATTACTGGGACATGGGGGACGGGACGCTGTCGATAGGCAATAACATCGTTCACAAGTTTAAACGGCCGGGTAACTTCCGAGTGCGAGTGTGGGCGCGTAACTCTTCCTCCGTGGACAGTACTGAGATGATTGTACGAGTAACGGATCAAACTATTCCACCTGCTGAAACTCCTGTTGTCGCTGCTCGGTCGGTAACCTCAAATAACAAGGTTCAGAAGCCCCGGCCAACGCGTGTTGCTGCTCGCGAGCAGGAGGACCTGGGGGACATTGAAGAAGGCCAGGCTTTTGCATGGGTTATTGGTACGCACCTCGAGAAAGCTTCTGCCGAACGTGCACTACAAAAACTTCGGGCGGACAAGATAGCGGGCGTTCGAATTCTTGAAGATCGGAGTGGCAAAGGAGTCAGAGCCTACCGCGTAACAATAGGCAACTACCTATCACTTGACAGTGCGGTACGATCCAAGCCCGCGATCGAGAAAATCGTTGACAAGAAGGTTTGGCTTTTCGCGTTTAGCCGGTAGCGGAAACGCGGCGATTCCGGTTAGGCATTGGACTATGGCAAAGACGCTTCACCGGCATACGTCGCCGATGGACTCGGCTCGATGAGTGGTTCCTCACTTGCGGGCTTTCTCGGGATCAGCCTGCCGCGATGGATAGAAGGTCGGACGAGGCACCCACGGAGGTGGCCACATGCTGTATCAATTACGCGTCACCGTGCGACTGGCCTTCCGTCCACCTAACTGCATGATGGGTTAGTGCGTTCAGACTATCTAGTTCGAGCTTGTTCTTCAGTCTGCGCCGATAAGTCTCGATGGTCTTGTGGCTCAATGACAGCTGGTCCGCAATTTTCCGGACGTCCTGCCCCTGGCCAATCATTTGGTAGACCTCCAATTCCCGCATGGTCAGCGAATCCATTGGAGACGCCTCACTCTCAATTCCGTGCCTGGGTCCCATCGAATGGAAGATGCGGGACAT
>CBDTVC010000074.1:0-8763 GCA_965363925.1 uncultured bacterium
TGGCGTTCACGTGTCAAGGCGTCCGAGTTGCGACTGGCTGAGGCGGCCGAGCAGTACACTGGGTTGGAGTCGCAGCATCAAATTGTAGCCGCTGACCTGGAATCAGCGCGAACCAGACACCTCCAGCTAACCACTGAAGCTGGCGGTCTCACGTCAAAAGTAAACACCCTGACCAGTCGACTTTCGGAACGTGAGTCGTCTCTTGACTCGCTGGCGCAGGAACGTGAGACGATTATCGCGAAACTGGGAGTTGCTGAAAGCCAGGTCTCGAAAGTCCGAGACGACAACGCGGCCCGGATTGCAGGGTTGGAACAGGAATTGGCTGAAGCGCGAGAACGATCTGCTCAAACGAAGAAACAACTTGAGGCGGCGGATTCGAAAGTTTCAGTGATATCGAGAGAACTTGAATCGTCGCGCGGCAAAGCCTCATCGATTCAGCAGGCGCTTGAGGCTTCCGCCACTCGTGTCTCTTCCTTCCAGTTGGAATTCGACGAACTTAGCGGGAAAACTGAATCACTACAGAGCCAACTCTCCGAATCACTCGCAGCGTTGGAGGGAAGTCGACGTTCGTTTGAGCAGCTTCGCTTGGACAAAGACAAAGTAATTGCTGCGCTTCAGACAGCGATGGAAGAACGCGATCGGCAACTTGGATCTGATCGGCAAGCCCTAGCTGCGGCGCAAGCAGTCGCCTTGTCCGTCGAGAATGATCGGACATCCACTGACGACATGTTGCGAACGCTTGAACAACGTCTCTCTGTTCGCGACGAAGACTTAAATGCACTGCGAAGTGAGCTTACGTCCAGCGAACGGGCGATTGCGAGCCTTGAGTCTTCAGTTAATCAGACACGCCAACAGTCGAGCGAATTGGAGCGGATGCTGGAGCAGCGCGACTCCGAATTGATTTCACTTAAAAATCAGCTAGAGCAGCGCGGAGAAGCATTGGAGTCGGTGGAGGCCCAGGCATCAGCGTTGCACGCAGAGTTGGAAGATCTTACAAATCGATCCCGCAAACTTGCCGAAGAACAAATCGCATTAAGGGGAACAGTCGAAGAAAAAGATGCTGTGATCGCCCAGGTTCGTGGTGAACTTGGAAGCAGAAATGGATCAGAGTCTGATCTTCAGAACGAGCTTACAAAACGTTCCGAACAGGTGGAGTACCTCGAAGCTGAGCTTCGGAAGTTACATACCCGTCTTGGAAATCTGGAGACCGACATCGACCAGCGTCGGCAAGCCGCTTCAAAACTTGACGACGACCTGACCGCTGCCCGCAGTCGTTTCGCAAGTTATGAGACGACCATTCATGATCTGACGTTGCGACACGACGAGCTGGAAGACCTGTTAGCTGAGGCGCGCGCACGAGGTGCCGCAAACAAGATGATTTCGGTTGACAAAGGCGGTCACGGCGAGGCCAATGGCGGTAGACCTGCGTGGGTTCTTGATCAGCCGGAGAGAGGCACCAAAGATGACTTGAAGCTCGTCAAAGGAATTGGTCCCAAGTTGGAAGGCATGTTGAACGAGCTCGGAGTGTACTACTTCGAGCAAATTGCCAACTTCACAAACTCGGACGTCGAGTGGGTCTCTCTGCAGCTGGATTCTTTCCCTGATCGTGTTTACCGCGACAAATGGATTCCGCAAGCAGCGACGCTTCAGCGAAGGAAACAAGGTGAGGTTGTGTAGCGGTGTAGCGGTGTAGCGGTGAACCAGTAGCGATTCAGTCTGTACAGCTAGCCGTGGCTGTTACGACTCCTCAGTTGGTGACCGGCGAAACTTATTCGTCAGCTCGTACCCAAATCATCGACGTCGTTGGCGCTATCTGCGTCTCAAAAAGCTGCCGCGACGTGACGGGGTCTTCCAGTCCGTCCAAGTCAGCTTCCGCTCCGCTCACAACAAGGCGCCATTCTGACCCATCAGTTACCACCGATGAAAGATCGGCTGTCTGATCGTTTTCTGAGAGGTTGACGAGCACCAACATTTGTTGCTCGATGGAGTACCCAAGCAATTCTTCGTTCGCGGGCAGCACCCACCTGTAATAGTCTTCCGGGGGAGCGGTGTCCAGTCGCAGCACTTCACCATGCGAACTGCTGCGGAGCATTATGAGACTCTGCCAGAACGAAAACATTCCTTTGAAATCCGAGCCAGCGTCGTTGTCTTCGGCTTCTTGACCAACGGTTTCCCAGACAAACCTGTTTGCTAGTCGGAGGTTGTAGGTGTCTCTCTTGCCGTGAAATGCAAGCGGGCCACTTGACGTAGTGCGGATCGTTTCTTCGAGTGGTGCAGATCCTTTACTACGCATAATCTCAGAGCCTCCGTGCAAAACAATTGGCCCGAGGGATGTAAACAGCAATGCCGCCGCGATGCGGTAGCGAGCTTCATCGACGCCCAGAAGACCGTTCCAGTCCGAAGTCGCAAATCGGTCTGCAAGGGCCCAATTGTCATGAATGTCCAGGTAGTTAATGCCGCGGACTGGGTTGCCTTCGTCGGGAAAGCCATTTGTCAACGCAAGCACGACAGCATCCCGCTGACTGCTGTTGCCGCCCGCATATCCCCGATCACGCTCTTTACTCACAGGATTTGACGGTGAACCCTTAAACGCATTACGCGCAGCATCCTGGAAGTAGGTGATCGGCGCGTCTTCTTTGTACCAACTCCAATCCGGATTCGACGCAACGTCTGTGTCACTTGGCGCGATCCACGGTTCTCCGTAGATAATGATGTCATTCCCAACTGCCCGGCGGAGAGCCTTGAGGGTCTGTTCGTCAATTTGGCCGGCTAGATCAATGCGGAAACCGTCGATACCAAATTCCTCGATCAAATGAAGGCACTGGTCAATGATCCAGCGCTGAACCATTGGCCGGTCTTCGCTCTTTACCTCGTTACCAAACGGACCAATGTGATTCACTTCGTCATCCGTACGGTAGTAGTATGGCTTATCGATTCCGTTGAATGTAAACGTGTAGTCGCGCCCATCCATGTTCTCACCAGTGTGGTTGGGCACGAGATCAACGAGCACGGCGATCCCGCGATCGTGAAAGGCTTGGACCATATTTCTGAACTGCTCTCGCTCAGCACCGATTTCCGTCGTTCTCGTCCGAAAGCGCGACTCGATTGCAAATGCATGCGTTGTCCTGTAACCCCACTGATAGTTTTCGCGGGCGATATCCTGCGAAACCATTCGCGGATCGTCACCAAACGCGGTTTGCCATTCGTCGTCGGGATAATGCAGGAATTCCTGCACCGGCATAAGATGGACTGCGTTGATTCCGAGGTTTACCAGGTAGTCAATGCCGATCGCTTCGCCGCGGCTGTTCTTCAGCCCCGAAAGCCCCATCGCTTCTATGGTGCCTTTGAGATCATCAGATACAGGCAACGAGTCCGTGAAGTCTTGAACGTGTACCTCGTAAGAAACAAGATCCTTCATGGCTGGTCGACCGGCTATCAAGGGTGTGGCCGGTACTGTGGGCTGCATAATTCGGGCGGGACCGAACGAATCGACACTTACTCTGGCATACGGATCTGTCACGCGCGTGCCGGTCGTTTCAAAGAACCGATCGCCCGGGTCGTTTGAGCCGTAGATAGCGAAGTCGTAGAACATTCCAGTCAGATCCTCTTCGACGTTAACCTCCCAGACGCCGTCGGAGTCAGGCACCATTCCGATTGACCTGTGTTCGCTCTCGGGAGCGTCAAGGTCTTGGAAAATAAACAAGACGACACGATCTGCTCTCGGTGCAAACAATCGAACTGCGGTTGTACCATCAACGGAATCGACCGTCGCGCCAAGTGTCTTCGTAGAGTAAAGAGTCCGGAACCACGGGTCTCGTCTTACCAGTGACCGAAGTTCGCTGCCACGAATAGACAGGTAATAGACACGCCTAATATCGAGTTCGCCGGAAGGGACAACCAAGACTTCTGTCGCCGAATTCGGCACAACCGCCTCTAGCGTGATTTCGTCGCCGGATGAATCCACAAGTTTGAAGTCGCTCTTAGCGACGGGCACGTCCGGCACGCCCTCGACGGTAGCCCAGATTGCCCGGGGACTTCGAATTTCAGCGCGCAGCCGAGGACGAACGACTCCGGGCAGAAAGACAAGGTTTCCGGCCACGATGTTTGTTGCTGTTGCCGGCGGATCAAGCCACAAACCGTCGTCTACGAGAAACTTGAACCCACTCCCTGGTGCGATCGAGGCATATCCGGGGTTTTCCACCCTGAGAAACCACGCTCCATCACCTGACTCTTCCAATTGCCAATCAGAGTCCTCCATATCGGTAGACCAGCCACGGAACTGGCCGGTCACGACGACGCGATCGGGCCTCACGTCGTAGACAGACTCGTCGAAATGAAATCGAACGTCATTCTCGAAGACCTCATAGCCCTCAGCGTTCGACTGACCAAGTGCTGATGCAGCTGTCCCGCTCATGATGCAGAGGGAGAGTAAGAACGCCACTGGGGAGCGGCTGCGCCCATTTGCAACGTGACGGATGTATTGATTAGGCCTGCGATTGTCTTTTGGCTGCATTGAGTGTATTTCGAAGTAACATGGCGATCGTCATCGGGCCCACACCGCCGGGAACGGGCGTAATCTTGCCTGCAACACCTTTCGCCGCCTCAAAGTCGACGTCACCAACGAGTCGGTACCCGCGCTTCCGGGTCGCATCGTCAACTCGATTGATACCGACGTCAATTACTGTGGCACCGGGTTTGATCATATCCGCTGTCACAAAGTTTGCTCGGCCGATGGCTGCAATCAGTATGTCAGCCTCACGGCAAATCGAAGGCAAGTTTCGGGTCCGACTGTGGCATACAGTCACTGTTGCATCAAGGCCTTTCTGGACGAGCAGATTCGCCATCGGCTTCCCAACGATGTTGGATCGTCCCAGTACAACGGCGCGGGCACCGCTCGTCTCGACGTTTGAACGGCGCAGCAGTTCAACGATGCCCGCCGGCGTCGCAGGAACGAAGGCAGATGAGTCTCCGATCACGAGCAACCCTACATTTACGGGATGGAATCCATCCACATCTTTGGACGGTTCGATCGCGTGAATGACCGTCTTTTCATCGATGTGAGCAGGCAATGGCAGCTGTACTAAAATCCCGTCCACAGCAGGGTCCGCGTTCAAGTTTCGGATCACTGAGAGCAGCGCGCCCTGTTCAATCGATTCCGGGTAGGTGATCGTATCGGACCGGATTCCGGCGTCGGCACAAGCTTTGGCTTTGCCACGAACATACGAGCCTGATGCTGGGTCGTCCCCAACGAGAACGACGGCCAGGTAAGGTGGCCGATGGCCATTCTGTACCCATGCAGTCGTTTCAACGGCGATTTCGCCACGAATAGTAGCGGCAATCGCCTTGCCATCAATTAAGTTGCCGGCAACGGTGAATTCTGTATTTGCTTCGGTAGTGGTTTCGGGATTCGACACAGTAAGAAAGAATGGCTAAATTCGCGGAATGGAAATCAACGACATAGAAGATATTACTATCCGACGTGCAGATTCAAAGGATACGACCCTTGTTTGTGACCTTTGGACTGCGTTGGCCAGTGATCAATTCCAGATGGATTCACGTTTTGCCCTTTCGGATGACGCCCGTGAGCGCTGGTTGAATGACTATCCGCTGTGGATCAAGGATCGGACCCATCTGTTGCTGCTTGCAGTCACAGAGAGCGGCCCCGTCGGCTTCATACACTGCAGGCGGTTTGCACCCGGGGCAATGTTCGTAGAAGTGCCCGAGGTATATGTGGAGGCCTTGTACGTTCGTCCTGAATACCGGCGAAAAGGGCTTGGACAAGAGTTTGTTCAAATGGCGCGAGAGTGGTCTCTCGCGCTCGGCGTTGAACGGTTACGTTTCAACGTATTGGCCCGCAATGAGTCGGCTCTCAGATTCTGGGAGAGTGAAGGATCAGATCCCGCAATGATAATGGCGACCATTACACTACACGGCGATAGTTGATACGGATAAGTGTTTCGGAACCCGCGAAGCTGATCGGTGTTTTACGCAAAGTCGTTGGGGCGGTTGACAAGGATAATTTCCCGTCGTATCCTTCCGGCCCTCATGGTTTCTTTTGCAGTTTCTTTTGTGAAGAGTTGAATCTGCAGAGGATAAGTCTGCAATTGTATTGATAGTCGCGACTAAGACCGTCGATACTAAGATTGTAGAGATTGAGAGAGATTGAGATTGTAGAGATTGAGAGAGATTGAGATTGTAAAGGCTTGCGGAACTAGCTCAGTTGGTAGAGCGCAACCTTGCCAAGGTTGAGGTCGCCGGTTCGAGCCCGGTGTTCCGCTCAGTAAAAGCCCTCAGATATCATCACGTGATGTCTGAGGGTTTTTTGCGTTTGGTCCTCTTCGGAGTTTTCGCTTCCGGAGGAAACGCAACCGTATCTTGTCGCCCAAGAGTTTCCTTTGCGTGTTAGACGTTTTTGCTCTCCAGTTTTCCCGGACGCTTCATTGAGCAACTGCTGGTCCATGCAAACCTTCTGTAATTCCTGACAGCCAGGACGTGAGCAGATCCAGTTTTAGAATCCAACTTTAGACATAGACAGGTAGGAGAAAATGCAGTTAGCGATGATTGGACTTGGAAAGATGGGCGCGAATATGGCGACTCGGTTAGTTAAAGGGGGCCATAAGGTTGTGGCATTCGACTTGAACGTGGAGGCGATTCGCGAGTCCGAAGGAAACGGTGCTGAAGGGGCAGAATCCCTTGCTGATATGGCGTCGAAGCTCTCCAGTCCTCGAGTAGCATGGATCATGGTTCCTGCGGGCGTACCGACTGAGAAGACTGTTGCGGCAGTTGCAGAACTGTTTGAACCGGGTGATATCGTCATCGACGGCGGCAACAGTAACTACAAGGACACCGTAAGGCGCGCGAAGGAGTTGAAGGAGAAGGGAATACACTTCGTCGACGTGGGCACGAGCGGAGGCGTCTGGGGTTTGAAGGAAGGGTATAGCATGATGGTCGGCGGAGAACTGGACGCCGTTTCGGCTATTTCTGAGGCCCTCTCGACGCTCGCACCTGCTGCAAACCAAGGTTGGGGAAGGGTTGGCCCGTCCGGCTCAGGGCACTTTGTCAAGATGGTCCATAACGGTATTGAGTACGGTATGATGCAGGCGTACGCCGAGGGGTTTGCCATCATGGAAAAGAAGGTTGAGTTTGATCTTGACCTGCACTCGATTGCTGAGATCTGGAAGTACGGTAGCGTTGTTCGTTCGTGGTTACTGGATTTGACGGCAGACGCGTTGGACGAAAATCCGTCGCTGGATGGCATTGCGCCGTACGTCCCTGACTCCGGCGAGGGCCGCTGGACGGTCACCGAAGCAATTGACCTTGACGTAGCCGCACCAGTGATTACACTTGCTCTACTGAATCGACTCAGTTCGCGCGAAAAGGACTCCTTTACAGACAAGCTGCTGTCGGCAATGAGAAATCAGTTTGGTGGTCACTCAATCAAAAAGGCAGGATGAACCAGTTACATTCAGCACCCCCGCACCTTTTTGTCGTGTTTGGTGGAACGGGAGACCTTATGCGGCGCAAGCTGCTTCCCGCACTTTATCGACTCGTCGAGCAGGGTCTCGTTGACCAGTCGTTTCGGATCCTCTCGGTGGCTCGTGATCCGTTTGACGAGGCAGCCTATCGGCAATGGGCTAGAGAAGCCCTAGACGAATTTGCAGTCGACGGTGACAAAGCCAAAATGGGAAAGTGGTGTGATACGTGTCTCAACTACTTCGCAATTGGGGACAGCGCGTCCGAGGACTTTGAGAAGCTGCGCGAAAAGATGGAGGCGCTTGAGGAGAAGCATGGTCTCCCCGGTAACAGAGCGATCTACCTTGCGCTGCCGCCTCGCGTATTTCCGGCCACAATTGAGCGACTGGGCGAGGCTGGACTAAATCGAAGTCCTGGCTGGACCCGAATTGTTGTTGAAAAACCGTTTGGCCGCGGGCCCGAAAGCGCGAAGGAATTAAACTCGATTGTGCACGAACACTTCGATGAGCGCCAGATTTATCGGATTGACCATTATCTCGGAAAAGAGACGGTTCAGAACCTGCTCGTCTTTCGATTTGCCAATCCAATTTTCGAATCGTTATGGAATAGGGATCGGATAGCCAGCGTTCAAATCACGGTTGCAGAATCGGTTGGAGTCGGAACACGAGCCGGATATTACGATCAGGCTGGCGCGCTACGCGACATGGTTCAGAATCACCTGACGCAGCTCCTCACGCTCACAGCAATGGAAGCGCCATCCGCCTTTGAGGCAGATGATATCCGGAACGAAAAGGTGAAGGTCCTGCGTTCGATCACACCCATACGAGAGTCTGATGTCGTGTTTGGGCAATATCGGGCCGGCCACGTTGGAGGCGAGGCAGTTGTCGGGTACGAGGATGAGGCCAATATCCCGCGCGGCTCAGAAACAGAAACGTTCGTCGCACTTCGCCTCGAAATCAACAATTGGCGCTGGCAGGGGGTACCCTTCTATCTCAGAACAGGGAAGCGCCTAAAAGAGCGGACGTCGCAGATCGTCGTGTCCTTTAAACCACCACCTGTCTCGTTATTCTCCGGAACGCATCAACGTCCTATTACGCCGAACGCACTTGTGTTGACGATTCAGCCTGATGAGGGATTTGACATGCGTATCGAAGTCAAAAAGCCCGGTCAGGGAATCTCGCTGAAAACTGAGTCGCTCGATTTTAAATACGCAGACGGGTTCCTTGTTCTGCCGGATGGCTACGAGACGCTATTACACGACGTGCTCACAGACGATCAGACATTATTTGT
>CBDTVC010000075.1:0-8739 GCA_965363925.1 uncultured bacterium
TGAAGGAACGGGGCGCCGGATCCGCAATCAATTTGGTGTCCGTGCTGATGTCGCGGGAAAGACCGGCACAACGCAAAACAATATGGATGGCTGGTTCTTTTTGATGCATCCGGATGTTGTTGCTGGAGCCTGGGTGGGGTTTGATGATCCGCGCGTCACATTTCGCTCGGACTTCTGGGGTGAAGGTGCCCACAACGCTCTTTTCATCGTTGGCGACTTTTTCAGGGAAGGCCTCCGCCGCGGGACAATCTCGAGTTCAGCTCGCTTTGTCAACCCTTCTTATCGGGAAAACCGTTTCAAGTTTGCTGAGCGCGGGCGTGCGATGGGGGACGAGGACCGCGGCAATCGCCAAGCGGCACCAAACGAAAACCGTTCTGACCCTTCAACGGGACGGGACCAAGACACTGACGGCAACGGCCTGTTTGCGGCGCTCAAATCGCTGGGTGATGGATTTGCCGCACTTGCAGGCGAATGGAGTTCGGATTGGGAGCCTGAATACGGGCAAAACACGATAACATCTGATCCAACGGTGTCTAATAGAACCGAGTCAGGTAGAACCGCAGCAGATAGATCATCGCCGCCCTCAATATCCGGTGGATCCGATTCTAACGAAACGAGGTCGGGATCTCGGAACGCATCTGCTGATCAGCGCGAACAGCGTTCGACAAACTACTCGGACGACAATACCAGCGACCGTCGAAATGCAGACTGGAACCGTCGTTCGCGAGGTGTTAACAACGAACGTTCGGAGCGGATTTCTTCTCGGCAGAACAATCAAACCGGTGGTCGACGACAGTCGCTGAAGGACGTGTTTGACGACGAACGGTTTGCCCTCCTGGAAGAAAAACGGGAGGAATACGCACAGCTCACCCGCGAACTGGAACGACGGCTGGATAAACTCCGTAGCGAACCAGAGACGCGAGAACTTGAGCAGATCATTCGCGATGCCTATCTCGAAGAACGTGAACGCAACCCATCCCTTCGACGCCTCGAAGAACGACTCGGCATCGAGATCGACTTTGATTGATCTGGATTTTGATTGATCTAGACAGAACGATAAGGGCCAAGACGCGTCTGCGCCTCGGCCCCTGTCGTTGATCTACCTTGTGGTGTCACGGCTAGTCAACTGCCGCGACCTGTTGTGGCACTGCTATCGCACTATAGACATCGACCCGACCTGCTGCTCCCCCGACTTGGAGAGTCGATAGAAATAGAGACCAGATGGCACGGCTGAGCCTCGACCATCTCTAGCGTCCCATTGCACCTGATGGACTCCGGAAGGAACCGGGCCGTCAACAACTCGGACCACCCGGCGGCCAAGCACGTTGTACACATCAAGTTGCACGTCACCCGCTTCCGCAACTTCAAACTCAATCGTGGTTGAACCCGAAAAAGGATTCGGATAGTTGCCGTTCAGGGTTATGCCGGTTAGCCGCTCGTTTGCAGGCGTCTCACCCTCGACACCCACACTCGTGCCACCCAGGAGCGACGGACTCACCACTTGCGCCACCGTTGGATACGTAAAGCCTCTTGCATCTGCCACGCCATCGGCAATCAGCGTGACCATTCCATTTTCCGCGTCACCGGTGTTTGGAGCCGTCTGTCGCGGCGCTTGGTTCAGACCAACTCCTGGCTCTTCGTTAACCTCGGTCCCCGCATCCCAGAGATGGGTCTGGGCGAGGAGGTTAAGATCCATCGGTTGACCCTCGTCATTGAACAGGGCGATCCCTTCAGGATTCGGCGCGTAAAACAAGTCGTTGGACTGTACAAACATAGTTGCAAACGAAAGCCGATCACCCGGTGTCGCGTAGACCGTGAACTGGTACATACCACCTGGCAAGATCACGTCCGGAGAATCTGAACCCATCGGCGTAGTAAATACACCCGCAGCTCGAACGTCTGCGCTTTTTCGAAGCGAACCTAGTAGTTCATTCGGACTTCCATCTTCTGCCAGGCGTTCAAGTCCTTCGCCACGATCTCCCACCCCCTGTTCGAAAAGAGGCATGCCTTCGCGGTGCAGCGCCCATGCCCCTGGAGAAAGCGGCACGTCTGTCGACACGTTTTCAATGACGATCGTAAACGGCGTCGACGGAGCGTCCGAGATTGTCACACTGATGACATCCGCGACGTTCGGATAACCGTATCCCGCAACATCAAACGTGCCATCCGCTATCGAAACAACCGAACCGTTTTCGCCTTCACCTACGTTCGGGCCAGCCTGTCGCGGGGCCTGATCACCGCCGGCACCAGGCTCCTGATTGACTTCAGTCCCGGCGTCCCAAAGCTGCAGCTCAGTCGTCACGTTGACGAAACGTGGCGAACCAGATCCATCAAACAAGGCGATTCCCGTGCCGTCCGGCGAATAGAATAAGTCGTTTGACTGAACGAACATCGTAGCAAAGTTCAGATGGTCTCCCGGCACGGCGGTGACAATAAACTCATACGAACCGCCCGGTACCAGAGCGCCGGGAGCGGCTGAGCCCAACGGAGTGTTAAAGACACCCGACGAAATGATTCCATCCTGAGTCATCAACGCTTCAGCGATTGGGCCGGGATTGCCATCTTCAGCTACTGCTTCCAGTCCGTCACCACGGTCCGCTTCACCTGCAGTAAACAGCGGATTTGCATCACGATGAATCGCCCAAGGACCCGGAGCAAACGGCGTTGGCAACGACGAAGCTCCGGAAACGTTATCGATGCGCACGTAGAACTGCACAGGTTCAGGCATTGAAGGCGTCTCGCTAATCGTGACCTTGATTACGTCGGCAGCGTTCGGATACGTGTACCCACCAGCATCTTCTGCACCGTCAGCAATCGCGACGACCGTTCCGGTTTCGTCGTCGCCAACATTGGGCCCCGATTGTCGCGGCGCTTGATTGGCACCAAGGCCGGGCTCCTCGTTGACCTCTGTACCTGCATCCCAGAGTTGTATATCGACAGTGACGTCAGCGAATCGCGGTGATCCGTCCTCATTGAACAATGCGATCCCCATGCCATTCGGTGAATAGAACAAGTCATTTGACTGAACAAACATCGTGGCAAAGTTCAGGTAGTCGCCCGGAACAGCCGTGACGGCAAACTCATACGCCCTGCCTGGAAGCAACGGTCCAGGCCCCGAGGCGCCAAATGGTGTATTGAAAACGCCACTTGAAAGAATACCGGCCTGGGTCATCAATGCTTCGGCAAGTGGACCAGGGTTTCCGTCTTCTGCCACGGCTTCCAGTCCAAGTCCGCGATCCGCTTCACCTGCAGAGAACAGCGGATTGGCGTCGCGGTGGATGACCCACGGCCCGGGCGCAAACGGGGTTGCGAGCGAAGAGCCACCCGAAACGTTTTCGATCTTAACGAACAGCTCAACGGGTTCGGGTGGGGCTACCTCTTCCAGCGTCACTTTAATGACAGAGGCCGGGCTCGGATACGAATACCCGTCATTCATTCCGTTGACAAATACTAGAATCCGACCTTCCGTTTCGCCAGTGTTTGGTCCAGCCTGGCGGGGTGCCTGATTCGGTCCCACTCCAGGCTCTTCGTCGTGCTCAACGCCTGCATCCCATTGAGAAACGTAGTCGGTGATATCGCCAAGTTTTGCCATACCCTGATCGTCAAACAGTGGAATCGAAGCATGATCGTTTCCAAAGGCATAGATCATATCATTTGATTGCACATACATCGTGGCGAACGAGAAGTAGTCGCCCGGCTGCGCATCAAATTCAAACGAGTAAGCGCCACCCGGAAAAAGTGGCCCCGGACCGCTTGCTCCATTCGGCGTATTGAACACACCATACGCAGACACGCCGGCCAGCCCCGACAAGGCAGCTGGATACTCGCCAGGGTTGCCGTCCTCTGCCAGCGGCTCAAGTGGTGCGGGCGCCGGATCCCACCCGTTGAACAAAGTCACGTCCTGGTCGTGCACCGCAAAGATGCCGGGTGACAATGGGACGGTGACACCGGTCAACGGCTCCAACTCCTCAGCCGCAATCGACGGATTTCCGTCTTCAGCAATTGCTTCGAGGCCAGGTGTTGCAGCGAGACCCGGTTCAAAATTTAGAACGTCCGGCCCGTGAACGGCAAACGTGCCGGGTGCCATTGGAATCGGGACAACGCCGCTAGCTGTGATGAGTCCGCTTGACACGTTCTTGACCGCGACACGGAAACCCATCATGTTGTGAGAGATCTCAACGCGAATCACATCAGCGACGTTCGGATAGGTGTAACCGTTGACATCCTCCAAACCGTCGTCAATCCTGACGATCGAACCGTTTTCATCGATGCCAGTGTTGGGGCCCGACTGTCGTGGCGCTTGATTTGCACCCACTCCGGGCTCTTCATTGAATTCAGTACCGGCGTCCCACAAAAAGACGTATTCGGTAACATCACCTGTGTTAGGGTTTCCTTCCGCGTCATAGAGCGGTATGCCGCTTGGCTCGGGCGCAAAGAACAAATCGTTTGACTGAACAAACATCGTCGCAAACGAAACGTGCGTACCAACGGGTGCTGTAAATCGGAATTCGTACGTCTGTCCGGGAAGGATCGGTCCGGGCGAATCAGTACCGGCCGGCGTGTTAAAAACGCCGCTCTTGAGAACGGGATAAACCGTACCAACATTCTCTACGGTTGCCTTGAACCGTTGTACCTGTGCCATCGCGGGCTGTACAAACAGCAACAGCGTAGCGGCTAGTAATAATCTTTTCATCAAAATTGCCTGCAGATTGGTTGTCATTCATGACTCTGCAAACAATTACGGGCGAACCCTGACATCAGCTATCACAAAAGTGTAACGAGACAATCAAGATTGGATAACGCTCGTCATGGAGTGCTCGTGTGGTCTTGCACAACTTTCCATCCGTCTCGCTGTCTCTCAAAGACTAGCGTAAATAGGCCCGTGAGGTCCCCCCCACCCTCTGCTGACCTCACCAGCGTGAATCGTCCAAAAACAGTAGCCCATTTTTGCGTTAGCGAGCGGACTACCAACTCTGAAAATGTCAGCGTCCCCATTGATTCGCGAGTCGGATAGCGGCGGTGATAGTTGTCTAGCGTTGCCTGCCAACCATAATTGACGGTCCCGTTAGAGACAAAACGAAGCGAATCGCTACGCCAGTAAGCCTCCATAAACGCTTCAACATCACCGGAATTCCAGTCATCGACCTGTTCCATCAGTACATCAGTGATCTCAGCAGAGGCCTGCGCCTCCGAAAACATCTCCGAATTCTGCTCTGGAGTGTCGTATCGACACGCTGAAGCCAAGAGCATCAATGAAGTCAGCAGCAAGAGCGCTGGAAACCATAGAAACCGCGCTTTGCGGAACTGGCCGCTGGCCGGATTGCCGTTGATGGTCTGGCCAGTAGCCAATAGGATGATTCGTAACATGAACATGACCGACAGATTATTGCAGACCGATTGGTGCGCACTGATTATTGCGCACCGATTATTGCACCGTGTTAGATGGCAATTTCGAACAAAAAGGCAGAACAAACAGGATATTGACCTGTATTAGCAAACCGAATGATCGGGCTGGTGCGTCCGGGTCACAAGATCGACCTGCCAGGCCTGTTTATCCCGGGTGTTATCAAACTGTAAGCGTATCCGTTTTGGGCTTGAATTGGCACTTTGCTGACGGTACATTCGACCGATAACCTATCGTATGGCTATGTCAGCCGACCGTGCCCCACAACCGAAAAAAACCCCTCTCGCGTATCGAGCTTCTGTTACCACCAATAAGTCGTAAGTAAATTGACAGCCTGATCAAACTGCCGGCTTATCAACGCTTACAAAAAACAGAACCTGACGCTCGTGCGTAATCCGTCTTTGACGTGTAATCCGCATTGTAAGTTCGGCCGAAACCCTGCCGCAAGGAAGCTCTTTACGCTTTCGACATTTGCGTTTGCGCTTGCGGCGGCGATCGTGTTCGTCGGAGCAACGCCACAACAGTCCCGCCCGTCCGGTGTGTCTCGTCTCTCGCTTGTTGCGCGTGCCGATACGGACTCGGTGATGGTAAACGGCGTGATGATTCCGGTTACGGATTCCATTGCCATCCTCGCCCTTCTCGAAGACTCACTATCCACGGGCGTCGATTCGTTGTCTTCCGACTCGAACCGCGCATCAATCTACATTCCGCTTTTTCGCCGCCCTGACCGAAACGCGACGGTAAGCGATCGCACGATTTCAGCAATCGGCGGGCGACTGCCGCAAAAGTGGACAACTGTCGTTGAGCTTGATTCGACCACTGGCAATTACGTCGCCCGTGAACGGGTTGGTGAGATCGACGTCCGGGATCCGCTTACACTCGATCGTTCAAGCTATCGCTCGTTGATTCTACGTCGCAACCTGGATGAGAATTGGCAGGAGTTGGTCAAGCAACGCGAGCTCCAACGAACCAGAGGTGGTCGTGGAGGGCTCGGATTCAACATCGTCGTACCGGGTGGCCGGCAAAGTGCGTTTACCACCATCTTTGGTAAGCCTGACGTGTCCTTACGCGTAACCGGAAATGCAGATATCAAGGCTGGGTTCAACTATCAGCAAAGTGACCAGCAGAGTATCCTTGGTCGTCGAAGTCAGATCGATCCAGAGTTTAAGCAGGATCTACAGCTTGGTATCAATGGCAACATCGGCGACAAGATGCAGATCAATGTCAACTACGATACTCAGAACAAGTTTGACTTTGAAAACAAACTTGAGCTGAAGTACACCGGCTACGAAGATGAAATCATACAGAGTATCGAAGCTGGCAACGTACTTCTGTCAACACCATCCAAGCTGATCCGGGGAGGGCAAAGTCTTTTCGGAATCAAGAGCGAATTGCAGATCGGCGGCGTACACCTGACGACTGTGATGAGTCAGCAGGAAGGTAAAGCGAGTTCGAAGCAAATCTCGGGTGGATCGGAGTCGACCGAGTTTACGGTGAAACCAATTGAATACGACGACGGCCGGCACTTCTTCCTTGGCTACTACTTCCGAAACCGTTGGGAGGATGCATTATCAGATCCACCGCGAATTATTCTGGCAAACGGATTTGATCGGATTACAGAAATCGAAGTCTGGCGGTTTGAACTGACCAGCCCCGACGACGACGATGTGCGCGAGGTTGTTGCGATGGTGGATGTTGGTGAAGACTCCAACATTCTGGACCTCGCCAACGATTTCACTCAAGCGGGTCTCGGCGACCTCCCGGATGCAGCCATCGACCAGTACTCGGATGCAGACATCAGCTTGCTGCGAGATCGGAATACGAGTGCAGACAATTTCCTGGGAACCGGAGGCAAGGGATTGGATGAACGATCTGATTTCCAAACCGGTCCGTTCAAAAAGTTGGAGCGAGGCCGGGACTATACTATTGACGATCAGCTCGGATACGTTTCGCTCAACCAAAGGCTTCAAGACAGTGAGGCGATTGCGGTCGCATATCGTTACATCGCTAACGGCCAGGTCAAGCAGGTTGGCGAGCTTTCAACCGGCAGTGGTGGCGCTGATGATGACACCCGACTGGTACTGAAACTCATTCGCCCAAGGAATCCCGAACAACCCAGTACCGGCAACAACCCCACTGCGTGGTACCTGGAACTGCGCAACATTTATTCGCTTGGGGGTCGGCAGCTCAACCCGACCGGCTTTGAACTAAACGTGGAATATGCGCGCCCGGGACAAACGTCAGCCACAAAAATTCCCGCGCTTGGGGGACAGCGAACCCTTCTGGACCTACTCGGGCTCGACCGGCTGACACAGGATGGCGCACCGCAATCAGATGAAATATTTGATTACCGGCCAGGCTTTAACATCGTGCCGTCAAAGGGGCTGTTGATCTTCCCTTACCTCGAGCCGTTCGGTTCTCGCATCGAACAAATTGCTGCCGAAAATCAAACAGACGCTTCGTCTTTTGCATTTTCCGAATTGTATCGCCAGAAGAAAGAAAATGCCCGCACAATCACCAAGTTCAATGTTTATCAAATAACGGGCGAATACAGCGGTGGCGTGGAGAGCTCGTACGATCTTAACAGTTTTTCCGGAATTGTGCAGGGATCGGTTCGTGTTACTTCAGCTGGAGCCGAGTTAACCGAGAGCGTGGACTACATCGTCGACTACACGACGGGTTCGCTGACGATAACCAACGACGCCTACCTGATCGAAGGTCGGGACATTGATATTTCGTTCGAAGAAAACACCTTCTTACAGATCCAGAAGAAGACGCTGCTCGGCCTCCGAGCTGATTACGATCTGGATGACAAGCTTTCGCTCGGCGCGACGGGCATGCGTTTGAGCGAAAAATCTCCTACCGACAAGTTCCGAATTGGTGAGGAGCCTATATCAAACTTCATTTGGGGTGTGGATGGGTCGTACGATACGGAAGTCAACTGGCTGACGCGAGCTATCGATAAAGTGCCGCTACTGCAAACGCGGCAGCCCAGTCGCATCACGTTGTCGGGCGAGTTTGCGCAGTTGAGGCCAGGCCACACACAAACGCAGGCGTTCTCTAGAAGCCGACGCGACTTACGGAGTGATGGACGCGATTTTAACGCTGACGAACTCGCTGGTATTTCTTACCTCGATGACTTTGAGGGGTTTGAAAACACACTGCCGCTAATGCAACCGGGCTCCTGGCGCGTCCCCGCTGCACCCGACTCAATTGGAGCGGTCGACAGCAACGATCCGGACGCCGATTCACTCCGCACTAACTGGCGTGGTTCGTTTGCCTGGTATCGAATTAACAACAACACACTTTCCGAAATCGATGCTATTGCCTACGAC
>CBDTVC010000076.1:0-8682 GCA_965363925.1 uncultured bacterium
CCGGCGTACAAACTTTCAAGAATAGATTCGGATATGCCGTCGCTACTCGGCACAGACAAGACGATATTTGATGCATTCCATATCGCTTGCATTTCCTCTGATTCGACGAATTGCTCGTATACCTTTACGCGACTGGATTTCTTGATTTCATCAAGCAACGCCCGTACCTCTGCCGTCGGCGAGTGTCCGAGCGTTAGGATGACAACGAATAAGTTCTCTCGCTCTTCAAGCAGCAGCTGTAGCGATCGCAACAACTGGATGGGCCGATAAACAGGAAGCAGTCCGCGCGGACTTGTGACAACTTTGGCGTCAGCTGGAATAGACAATCGTGCACGCGCCTCCACTTTTGCGCGCTCCGAAACATCAAACGCTTCCGTACGGATTCCCCACCGAACAGGTATTATCTTTTCGGCGAAAGAGGGAAAGTTGATACGAGCAAATTCAGCCAACGCAGAACCATCAGTAGTGATGGTGTCGGCAGCGCTTAATGCATACCTGACGATCGGGCCGAATACAAATCGTTTTAGCCCTTCAAACGGATACTTACTCAGGTCGAAGGTCCAGGTTTGTAGAATGAATGGTCGGAAGCGAGTCCGCGCGGCAAGCCATCCATAGTGGGTGGCGTATGAACCCAGCAAGACGTCGGGGCGAAGCTCCATGAGGATCTTATTCAGTGCCGGTAACGCCAAAACAAAGTTGACGTAACTGTACCGCTCCTGACTGCCAAATCGGATTGGAAGTTGAACAACGGAGACGCCGGGTATACGCTCGCCCGGCGGACGAAAAGTAATAAGCGTGACGCTCATCCCTGCCTCAGCAAGCGCACGCGCCCATTTCTTTACATGGTAGTTGTGTCCATCCGTCAGGTACGCTACATGCATCAGATTAGAAATTGTCGGTCATATTTGGGGCTTGCAACAAGCACCTACAAAAGCAGATTCATTCGATTCGGACAAGTTACGTGTTGAAATTGATCAGTGGCTATTTCGCCAGTCATATTGCCAAACCGTTTGTCCGTCACTCTTTAACCACACTGCCCCATCAGCAGTCGATAGAGGTGAACTGCCCTGCTGCATCCACCGAGTAAGGGCTTCGAGATCTGGCAATCCGAAACGGTTCTTGCGTGCAACACTGACGACAGAAAAGAAAGATTCGTCACTAGTCGCAAAGTTCGGTATAGCTCGAGCGACAAAGCCCGGCGAACTGCTTGTTTTTGATCCATGATGAGGAATTTTAACAATGGCGCAGTCCATTCTATGACGATAGGTTCGGATCAGATAAGCTTCAGCTTCAGATTCAATGTCACCAGTCAACAATGCGCACGTGTTTCCGTAAACGACGCGAATCACAATGGATCCTTCGTTGAGGTTCGTCGACTTTTGTAAAAACGGACTGGGGCTAATGAATTCAACACGCGTACTGGTTGATAAGTTGATAACCGCCCCGACTTCCAGTACGTCTCTTTGAATGCTCGTCGCATTTGCTAACGAATCGTAAGCAACAAAACTCACCGACTCTGGCTTCACTCCGTTGTCAACGATTCTCTTAACGCGCACCTGTTCAATAACATCGAACGAACCTCCAATGTGATCAGAATGTGGATGCGAGTGGACGAGCAAATCAACTGATGAACGATCGCGCTCGTTTAGAACGGCACGAATCAACTCTCCTGTTGCGCCGCGCCGGAACGGCGGCGGGCCAGTATCTACAAGCATTGTTCTTCCCTCTGGGGTTAAGATCACGATCGAATCTCCTTGGCCAACGTCAAGAAAGATGAAGTCAACTGTCGGTCGTGGGGCGAGTGTCTGAACCAAATAGACAAGGACCGTGACGAGGCCGACCGCGTTGACCAGCTTCCAGCGAAGACCATGTCGTTGCCGAGCGACGTAAAATGCCAGCAGTGCGCCGCACCCTCCGGTGATCAAGATTTCCGGCAAGAACATCGAAAAACCGAAACGTTCGAAGAGGTCATTTCCGAACCCTGTCAACGTGATCAACGTTGTTGCGGAAAAATCAGCAAACGAGCCAAGCCATCCAGCAAGAAGCCTTAACCCCATGGTGGACGATAAGACCGAGAGTAATCCGCTCGAAAGTGAGCTTGCCGTAATCGGGATCGCAGCGACGTTCAATACAATGCCCGCGAAGGACACAAAGCCGAAGTGATAAACCAGGATTGGCATCGTCCCGACAGTCGCAGCGAATGACGATGCGATTGAGCGAATAACTGCTAAACACATGCCTCGCAGTCGCCGGGGAATTAGCCAACTATAGCGACGAGGAATTATGAAATCTTTTGGGAGTGGATTTAATAGGACTAACGATGCGACGGCCCCAAACGAAAGCTGAAACCCGATAGAATACAAGTCTGATGGATTCAGCATCAGCACAACCAAAGCCGCCAAACCGAGACTGTTCAAAACAATTGCACGGCGTTTCAGAATATGTTGGGACAGAAATACCGCAGCCATGATTAGTGCACGGAGAATCGAAAGCGACTGTCCAGCAACGAGGAAATAAAGAACAAGAACGAGCAGGGTCACGATAGCCCGAATTCTTTCAGCTAGAGCCCATGTGATGCCCGTCCGCAGAATAACACCGCCAAGAAGTCTGTAGATCGAATAGCCAACGATCAGCACGTGCAAACCCGACACGGCAAGGAGATGCATTAGTCCAGTGTTTCGAAAATCCTCTTGGATAGATTTGTCAATTCCCGATCGGTCACCCAACATCAGGGCCACCATCACCGCCTGGGCGTTCGGTGAGGGTATATGTTGCGCAATCTTTGTTCGTATGTGCCTTCTAACCCGAGTTATTTGTCGCGGCATAGAAGTGGCGTCATTTAGTATTTGAACACTTTCGGTGCGGCCGAGTCGGAATTCCGCAGCAAAATTTTGTCGGCGGAGGTATTGCCCGTAGTCGAACGACGCTGGATTTCGCTTGCGCGGCAAGGGGTTTGCCATGCCGCTGTAGGCGATTTGCGTTCCCGGGAGTAGGCGACCCGCAACCTGGGAATCCGATACCGCGAGAACTGCCTCACCGTAGCCGACAGTGCACGACGAAACCCCAGTGATCGAGTTGCTTGAGCATAGCGAGTCAATTCTGATTCCTATGCGCGTATAGAACGCCCCATTTGACCGGTAGTGACCTATGCGGGCACGAATCGAATTATATGACTGTGCCGCGAGTCTGCCTTCAGCGAATGCGAGGTTGGAATTGAACGAGGTGTATCGATGGGCACCAATGTTAAACAGACAGACAGCGATTAAGGCGGTACGGGTTGCAGCTAATTTGGAGTATCGGTTCAGCGAATGACGAGAGGCTGCAAGGATTCCGAGGCTGGCAGAAATCGCACACAGGGACAGCCATGGTGCGCACCAGGGAAGCAGTGATGAGACCACAATTCCTAGCGCAAAGAAACCTGCGGCAAAAAGGACGTTCGGCACTGTTGTTCATTGTTAGTCTGAAGGTGAAGCGACCAGAAAAGGTTCTGAGGCCGGGGGTGGACAGAAGGCGCCACTCACAAACAGGGCGGAACGAAACAAAAAAGTGACGAAAGTGGCACAATCTGCTGCAGTTTGTAGATGGTGCGACCCAATATGCGGAGATATATCGCCTAAGAGGGTGCGAGGCCATCGTTGTTTAGAGGAGGGCCAGGAGGAGCTGCTTGCCGTGGCCTTTAAATTGGCCGCTGCCGGTCCTCTTTACGATTGACGTTGGCACGATGGCAATCGAGAGAACACAACGAGAATGATCCGGCGGGACGGGGATTCCGGTTTTCGGTCTGCCGGTCTGGAATGCATGGTATTGGGTTTGTATGAACTGCGGTTCGTGAGTATTATCTTTGCGGTTCGTCCGAGCACGACAAAAGCGAGGATGAATGAAAGAATTGATCTTTGAATCCACAGTTCCGTCCGAATGAGCAATCGACGTAAGGTTCGTGAGAGCACCATTCAAGCGTTGTATGCGTACGAGGTTGGTGGTGGTGATGCCCGCGACGTCATCAACACCGTATTGATTCCCGAGATTGAAGACAAAGCGATGCGTGCTTTTGCCGAGAAACTGTTTTTGCGAACTCTGGATTACCGGGACGATGCGGACGAGCTGATTCGGCAGCATACCGAGAATTGGGAAGTATCGCGAATAGCCCTTCTTGATCGATTACTACTCCGAATGGCGATAGTAGAAATAGTATCGTTCGAGGACATTCCCCCGAAGGTTTCGATTAACGAGGCCATCGAGATCGCGAAGAAGTTCAGCACGTCGAAGAGTGGGAAGTTTGTTAACGGAATACTGGATTCGATCGTTTTGATGCTTGCGAAAGAAGGCAAGCTGAAGAAGACTGGCCGGGGCCTTGTGGGGATGGATTCGATTGATGAACGAAAATAGATTTTTCTATTCGCCGGATTTCCCAGGCGATCGGAAGTTGGCGTATCCGATATACTTCTTCCTGGCTTTTTGCAAGGACGCCGTTTCGAAATGTTTGTTGTGCCTAGTTGAATTGCGATGAGTCTCATTGCCATTGGTGACATACACGGTTGTCCGAAGTCATTGGATGCGCTACTTGAAAAGGTGGCGCCGACATCTAGTGACACGATCATTTTCATGGGTGACTATGTCGACCGCGGACCTGATTCGCGTGGAGTAATTGATCGTCTTCTGGCTCTGAAAGAGCACCATGATTGTGTGTTCCTGCGTGGTAATCACGAAGCCCTCATGATGGGCTACATCGATGAGGGAGATTACGACGTGTGGGCGATGAACGGCGGAGTAACGACACTCAACAGTTATCTCGACTCCGATCGGAAGCTATCTGTGCCGATGGCGCACATTGATTTTATTCGATCAACGGAGGTGTTCTACGACACGCCGGACTTCTTCTTTGTACACGCCGGACTTGATCCGAATCTTACGGTGGCTGAGAACATGTCACTGCTTGATGAGGATACCTATCTGTGGGAGCGTTCACACTTGACTGCAAAAACGCTGGCGTGGGAGAAGCCAGTGGTGTGCGGACATACCCCTGTCGAAGAGCCGGTAGATCGCCCATTGCTTATCAATGTGGATACCGGATGCGTGTATTTCATGCACCCTAAGCGCGGTCGCTTAACGGCGGTCCGGTTACCGGAGCGCGAGTTTATTTCCGTTCCGTACTCCGACTGATTGTCGCGATTCGGACCGCCAAGGCTGTAACCATCGGCGGTAATCGGCCAAGAGCATGCCCTTTTTGTTTATCAAGACGAGCGGACTTATAATTAAGTGAGTGAGTAATCGCTCACTTTGGCCCCAGCCGAGTGATGCAGGCCCACTGTCTTCGGTACGGGAGCCGTCTTTCGCTGGAGCGACGAATCTGCTTAGCCTGAACGCAATCTAGACCCTGTCTGGACACTGCATTCGCATCTTCCCAACGAGGTTCTACCATGGATTTCATCAAACTGTCAATCATCAGCACTACTCTGCTGATCAGTCTATTGCTAGGACTTGAAGTAATCGGCCCCATCAAATCCGCTCAGCCCGCAAAATCCAATTCAGATTCAGTACAGTCGACCGAACAGTTGTCGGACTCGCCTATCCCCGATCGTCCGCTGCGGTCGCTGATGATTGGCCTGGCGCAGGACATGAGTCGGATCAGTGACGGGGTTTGGATTGAAGACTTTCAAATGATTGAAGACGGTGCCCAGTCCATCGCAACGCATCCGAAGATTACGCAAGAGGAGATGGCGTCAATCAAGGCTGCTCTTGGGGATCGGTTTCAGCACTTTGCCGGTTTCGACAAAGTCGTTCACGGCACGGCTGTGCAGATCGCCGAAGCGGCCCAGGAGCGCAATATGCAGCGGATCCTCGAATTGCAAGGCAAGATCCGTCAGGGTTGCGTTTCCTGCCACGCCACCTTTCGGAGCGAGGTGAGGGTTGCCCTGTTTCGATCCAATATCGATAAATAGCGTGCGGAAGGCTGTCGATGCACGATCCCCCAGTGAAAACCACGAGCCCTGAACATCCGCCGTCAAAGCGGTCAGCGATTTGTAACGCTGCTTTGATATTGTTTTCGGAGAAAGGTGTCGCCGCAACCACAACGCGAGCGATTGCAAAATCCGCAAGCACGGCCGAAGGCAATTTGTATCGGCACTTTAAGAACAAGGAGGATCTTGTTCGCGTGGTTTTTGATCAAAGTGCCAGCAGATTTCACGAGGTTCTTGTAGGCTCCAGACGCGAGTGTGGTTCGGCGGCAGAAAAGCTCGCCGACCTGATAGGAGGAATTTTTGTATTTGCGGATTTGCACAACGCAGCGTTCAAACTCCTGCTTTCAGTGCACCACACTGGTGTTCTGAAGAATCGAAAGCGTGCGTCGCAACCTCTCCCAATGCAACTGTTTGCAGCCACGATTCGCAAGGGAACCGCCCAGGGCATATTTCGCGAGGTTGATCCGGTTCTGGCGACCGGCTGGATTGTCTCGATGACTCAACGAGCAATCGTTTTCCATGAGTCAGATGTTATCGCCTTAACACGGGCAAAGGTTATTTCAGAAACCGTTGGCGCCGCAATTCGATTATTGAGCACGGACTCATAACTCCGCCTGAATAGCTGAGTTATTGCGCGGGCAGAGCGAGTAGGATTATCTGTAGCGGGTTTTTGGGCGAGACGCTTTTAAGCCCGTCGTTGAAGTGCTGCCTCAATTTGACGTGGGTCAAATCCCAAGCCAGATACCGATGCGCAGTGTGGGTCGAATTAGTCCGGCCTCTGCGTAGAACGTTCGCTGTCTTTTACCCATCTTCCGCGCGTATCGAGCGAATGGCTCCGCAGCAATGTTGAACCGTTTGTTCTTTTCGGCTTGTGACTCTTCAAATTCGAAGACAAGCGACGGTCCGAGGCGTACACCAACATCAATATCGAATTTCTTGGGTGGCAGGAAGCCAAGCGTTTCGCCGACGCCAATTAATCGCAATGATCCTCCAATAACCGCGGCGATATAGGCACTGCCCTCCCTTTCGCCGATCGGGATAATCACATTGCCGTATACAACAGCTTCCCGTGTGTAGGTGCGAGCTGGCGAAACGTATCCAGCCATGGCTCCTAAACCCGGCAGTCCGCCGACGGCAAGCAAGACCGTGTTTTGTGGCGGAAAGGGATTGCGTTCCTGCGCGGTTGTTATTCCGACCGGAGTGAAGGTAGCCAGGACAACTATCACGACGACAAAATGTGTTACGACCGACATCCCGGGGTTTCGGAATCGGAAAAATGGTGCGCCGCATTCCGTTTGAGCTTCCGTTGAACGAAGTGCGCTCCGAGTATTAAGCTGTCGAGAAGATGTCTGATTGTGTCGCGGCACGGAACAATTGTGTGCGAAGTTGATTACTCGCGATCCGTCTTCGTGCAGGGGCCCCGCTCCAGTTTTGGTCACGGCGACGCCGGAATCACCCGTAATTGGGATGCAATAGTGCGATATTTGGGTAGCATCCGCCACGGGTTTCGGGTAGCAAGTCAGTTTTAGCAATTCAACACAAGTATACGAGATGGCTCTTCGATGCGGAATCGTTGGTCTACCCAACGTTGGTAAATCCACGTTGTTTAATGCGCTCAGTCAGGCTGGGGCCGAATCAGCGAACTACCCGTTTTGCACGATTGAGCCGAATGTCGGTGTTGTACCGGTTCCCGATGAGCGCTTGTTGAAGCTTTCTGCTCTCGCCGGATCAAAAGCGACGCTACCAGCCACCATCGAGTTTGTCGATATCGCCGGTTTGGTTGCCGGCGCATCCAAGGGCGAGGGGCTCGGCAATCAATTTCTCGCACACATTCGCGAAGTGGATGCCATCGTTCATGTTGTGCGTTGCTTTGACGATTCGAACGTTGTGCACGTTTCTGGCGTTGTCGATCCGGCGGCGGACATTGAGGTCATTGACACGGAGTTGCTGCTTAAAGATCTTGATTCCGTTGAAAAGCGCATTGATAGAACATCAAAGCAAGCAAAAGGTGGCGACTCAAAAACTAAAGGTGAACTCTCGTTCTATCAGCGCTTGTTGAAGCACATCGGTGACGAGACAAAGCCGGCGCGATCTTTTTCGGTGAAGCCGGACGAGGAGGAATGGTTCACATCGCTCTTTCTTCTGACAGCGAAGCCCGTATTATACGCTGCGAATGTTGGGGAAGACGATGTGGTCAGCGGGAATGCTTTCGTTGACGTTGTGCGCAATCGCGCCGATGAAGAAGGCGCCAAGGTGATTGTTGTTTCGGCCGAATTAGAAGCGCAGATTGCGGAGTTGGAGGACGATGAACGTGAACTGTTTTTGACGGAGATGGGCCTTGATGAATCGGGGCTCAACCGGTTGATTACGGCTGCTTACGAATTGCTTGGTCTGATCACCTATTTCACGGTTGGCCCCAAAGAAGCGCGCGCCTGGACGATCACAAACGGAACGCTGGCTCCGGGAGCAGCTGGTGTGATCCATACGGATTTCGAGAAAGGGTTTATCCGAGCAGAAACGATTAAGTACGACGATTACATCCGTTATGAAACCGAGGCCAAGGTTCGCGACGCGGGTGCGATGCGTTCTGAGGGCAAGCAGTACGTCGTATTGGATGGAGACATTTTGCTGTTCCGATTCAACGTCTAGACAGGTTTGGGTGATCGTGATCAGATTCTGCCCGGGGGCGCTTATTCCCACTAACCCCGCTGAAAGCTAACTGATT
>CBDTVC010000077.1:0-8661 GCA_965363925.1 uncultured bacterium
GAATTCCACGCCGCCTTCGAAATCAAGCCTCCCTTCCTGGACGTCTACTGTCCCGTCCATTACAGATGGAATAAACATCCGGAAATGGTCAGCGCCGGATTTGATCAGCGTTCCGGTGTTCGTGAAGACGGACCCGTTTCCGGGAGATAGCGGGCTGAAAAAACTTGGGGTAGTGTAGATGAGCTCCATAGTCCCGGCATTGAGAAGAGTCGCGTTGTCGCCGGGGCGGAACCATGCGTTCGTGGCAATAAAAGAGCCGTTGTTCACAAGAGCCCCATCGAGCGTCTGACTGCCTCCCGGGAGTGTAATAGTCCCATCATTTGTCAGGTCGGCGGTCAGAGTTCCCGACAACCATTCGAGTTGGCCGTCGATTTGGATAGGCGTAGCAGTGGTAATGCCAGCCTGCATGACGAGATAGCCGTTGCTGCCAACTGCGATGCCACTGTCGACGATTCGCGTGCCAAACGAGAAATTGAGACGCTGAGTGCCCGAAGTTCCGCCCAACGTGATCTGACCAACGGATGCGTTGACGCCGTTCGTGTTCCACGTGACTTCGTAGTCGCCGTTCTTGTCAATAATTGCGTGGTCGTTGACTCCCGGGACAGTACCCGTACTCCAGTTGGCCGCGTCGGCCCATCGCGTGCCATCCCCGCTGCCCGTCCAGACAACATCGTCTAGTGGCTGCAATGGACCAGGGTCGGGTGCCACCGTACCGGCGAATCCAAAGGCGAGAACACTGGACTTGACCAATAGCGATGCGAGTAGGATCGCAAGAAAGACGGGACGGATCGTACGGATTTCGGGCATCTGCGCGGAGAGTTTGTTGATGTGTAACCAGATAACCGTCAAAACCCGGCGGATAGGCTCATTGCGCAGACAATATCGTCGGGAGCGCTTCCCAAAGAAAGCCGCAGAGATCGACTCCACCCGCTGCTAGACCGCCGAGAGCTCGCGATCGGCATACAGTTCCTCAAACCGGGACGGTCCACGTCGGATCGTTCGGGGGCAGCAACCCCGCCTTCACCAGACTGGTCTTGCCGGTTCCTCGATTAGTCTCCGGTCAAAACTCGTTGGGCTGCAAATGTCGTAATGGCCATACTTACCAACATCGCAGCGCCCGCCTTACACACGTGTGGGTAAAAGGACTACGCGGGGTAGGAACGGTGATTGTCATCTTTGGTCAACATTTGGAACAACAAACGTTTCGGGCATGGCAATGGTTTTACAATTCGCAGTTAAGAACCGGTTCACCTCTGTTTTGGCCGCTGTCACCGTTCTTTTCATGGTGTTTGCAGTACCAGTCTTTAGCCAAGTGACCGACACGAGTGCTGTTGAGATGTCTTTTGACGATGTCGAGGATGAGTCAGCACGTCCGTCTAATTCGGCTGGGTGGACTGATATGGTGCATCTAAGTGGTCGATTTGACTTGAATGTTGAATTCACAAATCCCGCTCTGGACAGTGGAGTCCGGCAAGGCGAACTCAAAAACTATCACAAGTTTCTATTCCTCAAAGTCACACCCAACGATCGGATAACGCTGGACGCGGAAATCCTGGACCTATCGTACTACGAGATTCGGTATCGATTCGATAAGGGTATCGAGCTTGCGTTTGGGAAAATCTGGGTACCGTTCGGCGCCTCTCCATTTCACCACTACTACGGAGCTCGCCAGGGCGATCCGTTCCAGGGACTGTTTCTGCCAAACGTATGGTCTGAATTCGGGGCGACAATTGGTGGCCAACTATATCAAGGAGACCAGCTCGGCATTGCTTCGGACGTTTTCGTGATCCGCGGCTTTGACACGGAGCTCGGGACCGTCTTGCGATTCGCAAATGGCGGAACGGACGGGTTGTTTGCGGTTGGTCAACGAACGAAGATCTCGGTTGGTAAGCTGTCCTTCTGGGGTTCCGCACTCTACAGTCAATTTGGGCAGGACACAGAGGGAGAAGTAGTCCTGTGGGGCGGCGATGTGCTTGCAGATTATAGGCTTATTGACGTTCCCTTCCTGAGAGATCTGCAATTTCGCGCGGCGTTTGCGCGAGCAGAGATAAGAGACGAAGTGCTAGTCAGTCCGACGAATAGCGAAGACTCTTGGTACTATCGTTACGGCGACTACGCCGAGCTGACCTATCGCGGCCTACCTCACGTACGGACGCGCATTCGCTATGGCACCATAATCGATTTTGACGACGTCGTCACAAATCGCGACAGCCACAATTGGGACTTTGCCCTACTTGGTCGTCTAAACCCCAATCTGCTTGTAATGGCTGAGTGGCAGATTAATCTCGAAGAGGTCAATGAAGTAGATGACGACCTCTTTCGTCTTCAACTTGTTTTCGAATTCTAGGAACTGACGCGACTTAAACATCGCGCGGAGGAAAATACAATGAATAACGTTCGCAGAGTTCTCGCTTCAATGCTCCTGATTCCAGCCCTTTTGCTGCTGCAGGGTTGTGACCGGGACGGCGTTGTAGGTGTTGGCGATGAAGAGGGCCCAGACCCGGTGAATCTACTCGTCGCAGAGCGCGTCAGTGCACCGCCAACGATTGACGGCGTGCGCGATGATGCTGCATGGGCAACCGCGCAACCAGCACTCTTCAGTGTGGTGGTCGCGGATATTCCCTCGTTTGCTGGATACGGCGGACGTCGCCACCAGGTAGAAATGAGAGCACTATACGACGACAATAATGTCTATCTCCTGGCTCAGTACAACGATGCTTCACTCGACACAGATCGCGAGACCTGGTATGTAGACGGAGACGAGTGGAAACACGAATCTCGTTGGCCAACGATCGATGACGATGGTAATGTCACTCGTCGCGCGTACTACGAAGACAAATTCTCGCTAATGTGGGAGGCATCGCCCGTTGCGGGTTTTGCTGAACTCGGATGTGGAGTAGCGTGTCACGTTGGCTTGTCGCCGGTTCAGAACGCCGCCGGAAAGTCGGCGCTGAAGTACACAAATAACTTCGGGGAAGTGATGGACATGTGGCATCTCAAGTATGTTCGAAACGGAGGTGGTGGCGCGTTCGTTGCAACAATGGACGATCAATACACGGACTGGACCAGCACCGCTGGTAACGGCGGACGTCACAGTGATCCAGGAACCAACTCCTACGTGAACAATTCAGCGACGGTGGACGGATTTACTGTCCCGAAGTACGCCATTCCAGTTCCAACCGACACGTACTATTGGATTACGGCTGACCAGATCAGTAGCGGAGAAGCACAGGAAGTTGTTGGTGTTGATGCTGGATCGTTGGTGCTCGCAAACGGAGCGCGAATTGAAGCATCGGATCCAGACTATCAACGCGACGGCCAGTTCAATCTTCCTAGCGTTCATGTCCGGCTAGTTGACGGTGACAGAGCTGACATCGAATCGCGGATGGTATTTGATGGGAAGCTCATGACGGTCGAGATCTCCAGGGCACTCATTACCGGATCAGAGTACGACGTGCAGTTTGGTGACAAGACAAAAGACTATCCATTCGGCGTTGGTGTATTTGACAACGCTGCAATCGCACATGCGACTTCAAACGTGTACTTCCTCCGATTTAACTAATCGGTTCGAAATCTGAGCGGTTGATATCATGACGACGAACCTACAGTCCATCCGACTTGCCGGCCTGACAATTCCGGCGAAGCTCTTGGTCACCTGCATTCTGCTGACTCTCGGAACGGGCTACCTCTTTGCCCTTTCCAACGTCGCCTTGCAGATCGGATTTACGAACGACGAAGTGGCGCTGCATTACTACGGGAACGAAACTTCTCGTGCGGCAATTGAGGCGCTAAACGATCGCCAGACCGATGCTGAAGAAAGTGAGATCGTCGAAGAAGAAGCGTTTTCCTTCGACGATCTTGATGAGGCAGACGCAGAGCCTGAAGAAGCGATTGTACCCGTTCCGTCCCTCGGCAAGCTTGTTGCTGAAGGGCATTTCCATCTCTTCGGGTACACATCGATTTTTGCGTTGTGCGGTCTAATAATTCTGTTTGCAGATCTGAAGCGCTGGCTGAAGAACACGTTGATCGTGGCGCCGTTCGCGGCAAGCGTCCTTGATATTTGGAGTATGCTGCTCACTCGTTTCGTTGGATCGGGCTTTGCCTGGATGCTGATGGTTTCCGGTATGGTAATGGCCTTATCCTTTCTGCTCGTGTTTGTGATCGGGATCTATCAGACATGGTTTCTCAAACCACAAGTGTTGCCGAACGCATGATGAAGTCTCTATCCAGAAAAACGTGTCATTATTTGCCGCGCGTTGGCTTGATTCCCGCATTGGTGATGGTGGTTGCACTGCTGGTGCCGCAGCAAGTTGTAGGTCAGATTATCGCCCGAAAGGCAGAAGCCGTGACGCTGAAGTCCGGTCTACGAGACATGTTACAGTCAGTGGGTGCAAAATCCCTGAAGAAAGTGACGGTGACGGTCGGGAGAGAGGAATCGGCTTCACTGATGACTGCGCGCGGTGTGAAATTGGAGGGCGCATACACCGTATATAAAGGCGTCGGCAGTGATGGCGAGGAAATCGGGACTGTTGTGATGGTAGACGAAGCCGGTAAAGAAGGGCCGTTGCAGTTGGTGGTCGCGTTTACGCCGACAGGCGAGATATATGACATGGGCTTCACGATCTTTGGCGAAGACAGAGGGAAACCGGCATTGTCTTGGCCATTCCTCAAGCAGTTCATCGGTAAAGATTCTGAACAAGAGTTGGTTGTCGGCAAAGGGATCGATGCGATTACCGGTGCGACGTGGACATCCAATTCAGTGGCAGCAGCTGTGAGAAAAGCAGTCGTGTTGTTCGACGAGTTCGTCAAGAAGAACGGTTAGGCGGAGGCCAAAAGATGATTAGGATTTATACGATAGCAGTGGCGTTGGTCGTGTTCGGCCTGGCGGGCTGTGGAACCGAGAACCCGTTCGATCGGGGCTCGGACTTTAATAACGAGATTTTGGATCCGGGCGAGACTTCGGACATATCGTTCTCTGCGACGATCCAACCGATTCTGCAACAGTGCCAAGGATGCCACAGCGGCGGAACTGGTGGTTGGACCTATGATGGCGGTGCCGGAGCGCACGGTCAGGTTCTTGGGGTCGTGGACGTATCTGACCCTGAAGGCAGTCTACTAGTTGTGAAATCGATCGGCGGAGACTCTCACGGTGGTGGCGCCGTTATCTCGCAAAACAGCGATTCTTACAATGCGCTGTTGGTATGGATCCAGGAAGGCGCGAACGACAATTGATTCCAGCGCGAATAGTCACACCAAAAGTCTTTTGACCAAAACCGTTAAAAAGATGGACCCCCAAAATCGTAGGCGTTTTCTTTCCTCACTGGGTCAATTCCTTGCAGCCGGTACCGTTGGTGCAGCGATTGCGCCCAAGTGGGCTGGCTTCGCGGCCGCGCTAGTTGACGAGACAAATCGTCGGACGTGGTCGATGGGGACGATGATTAATCTGGTACTACCGTCTGCCCCGCCAACGACGAACTTCACAACGGCCTTCGGGAGTTTGTATCGCGTTGATCGCAATCTTAGCGCTCATCAGCAAGCCAGTGATTTGTCCGGCTTGAACTGCTCTTCACTTGAATGGTATTCGGGTGGCGCAGATCTATTGGCTGTATCGCGCGCTGCGCTATTGTACGGAGAACTCACCGACGGTGCATTTGACGTAACCGTGCTGCCCGCAATGCAGCAACTGGGTTTTGTGCCTGGCTCGTGCCGCGTATTACCGGACGAGCTATCGGAATCGATTGACTACACTCGATTGCACGTTGGTAACGGACGGCTACGAGTTGAGAGTGGCTTCGGAGTTGATTTTGGAGGTATCGCCAAAGGATATGCCGTTGACGAAGCTATTGCTGTCTTGAAGGAGCGAGGGATGAAGGCGGCCCTACTTGAAGCGGGGGGTGACATCTTTGCGCATGGACGACCGTCAGCAGATCGAATGTGGTCTATCGGGGTGAAAAATCCGCGCGACCCAGACAACATTGTGGCGATGGTCAAAGTTCAAGATGAGGCGATCGCAACATCTGGCACGTACTTGCAGACTCGAGAGCTGAACGGCCGGCAAGTCAATCATCTAATCGATCCTCGCACGGCCCAATCGGTAAATCACGTTCTCAGCTGCTCTGTGGTCGCGACGACGGCGATCGAGGCTGATGTTCTTGCTACCGCTGCGAGCATATTACCGAAGGCTGCCGGACAGGACCTCATCCGGCGCGTTGCGGGAGCAGAGGCTGTCTGGATATATGACGACGGTTCGGTAGCAGTTACTCCAGATCTCAAACGGCGTATTGACTGGATCTAGTCGATATTGCAGCGGTGAAGAGACGAGCAATTCCTCGCAGGCCCTCTAACAAGTCGTCTAACGTCGGCAAGCTTCGCCGGCTCAGAACGAGCGTTGATTAGAGCGCAGCTGCATCCGAATCGTGTGGATCTTTCACGCAAAGCACTGCATGATGCGCATGATAGAAGGTTGTCCAGGCTGAACCCAAACGACGGGGCAGCGCGTATTCTGTCAACCATTTTGCCCTTCGGCGCACGGGACTAGCTCTTCCGTAAGCGAACTCAAACGTCTCTGCGTCAAGCACGGGCGCGTAGGTGTGCGATGCTACGATGCGCCATCCAGACTCCTTAAGTAGAGCCTCAAATGTTTTCCGCGTAAAGAACTGTACATGACCCGCCGTGTGCTTCGAACGATCGATAACGAGCGCCTTCAGTTTTCCGAATAGGAGATCCTCCAGAGGCACCTCGGCGATGAAGTACTTGGTCGGTACGGCGAGCAGTGCAGAAAGAAAGGACTCTGGCTCCTCCAGATGCTCAACGACATGTGTGGCGTATGCAAGGTCGTACGGACCTTGTCCGAACGGATCAGGGGTGACGGTCACATCGGCAACTGCTGATTCTATTTCCGGCTCGGCGCGGCGCAATTCTGCGATTGCTTGCTCAGAATAATCCACCGCGAAGTGCCTCGTCCCGACTCCACGCCCCCTAAGTTCGGCTATGACCGCGCCCGTCCCCGAACCGATTTCAATTATCGATTCCAGATCTATGTTGGCATGACGCTGAAGCCAAATGATGGAGTCCGCTTTTTGGCGGGCGCCTCTGCGTAGCCACTCTGCTTGTCGGTCAAGATCAGACCGGAACTTCTCAGCATAGAAGTCCCGACCGGAAAGGCCGGAGTCCAGGACATTTGTTGTACTCATATGCAACACTCCAGGTAGGCCCGATGGACCCGACCGTAACCTTACCCTTCGACGTTGTCCTGTAGCGCTTTCCGCAATGCTGCCTCACCGCCGACAATCGGCAGAGAAATCATTGTACCGCCCAGGTCGATCGTCAGCTCAGTGCCAGGTGCTGGCGCCAGGGTGAAGTCTTTGTCACTCGACATGATCATGAAGCCGATCTTCTTGCCCGCAGGGACAATTTGATCATCGGGCTGCAGGTCGAAGGTTACGTCGTAGAACTGACCGGGTACCAGCGGGTCTCCATTGCGCGGTGACTTGATGTTCGGCGCGGCGTGATTCTGCGGATCGGCCCATCCGCGTGTAATAACCGAGTTGGGTCGTCCACGACCGCCGTCAGACCATGGCAGCTCGACAATCCAAACTGATAAGTTCGCAGCCTCCTTGTTGGCAGCAACCCGAACGGTTACGGTTGTGGTACCGGACAAGTGCACGTCTTCTGCAAGCTCGGGCGTCGCATAGATTAAGCGCGATCCCGACCAGTCGGCCTCAGCGTTCGCGTCACCGCCAAAAGAAACGTTGTCAAGCAGCGTTTGCTGCTCGTCCGACCCAGAAGGATTGAGGCTCATCCCGCCGACACCATTTAGCCCAGCCGGGCCAGTCGGGGACGGTGTGAGGTGAAGCTGAACGGGTGCTGATTCAGGATTCGGATAGTCTGCGTAAGGCGTTGGATCCGTTCGCTCGTCACCTTCCCGGACAATCCATGCTTTCGGATCCTTCTCGACACCATTGTCGACGTCATAGAGGTACCGCGTGAACCACTTGTTCATCAATTCAATCGGCGGTGGCCCTCCGTGCCCACCCTGATGGAAATACATTTGCACCGGGACGCCGTTCTCTTTCAGCTTCTCCACGATTCGCACGCTGTGTTCTGGAACAACATTCCAGTCATTAAAGGCGTGCGCCATCAACGTGGCAGCTTTTACGTTGTCGACGACATTGATATAGTCTCGTCCGTACCAGAAGTCGTTGTAGTCGCCAGAAACCCGATCCCTGTGCGTGGCCATTTCGCCGTCGCGGACGGTTTCGTTGCAGTAGTCACGTCTGCTTGACTCCTGACTGTGAATGAAGTCGTACAGAAAGTCGATGTCT
This sequence comes from uncultured bacterium, assembly GCA_965363925.1. Taxonomy (GTDB): domain Bacteria; phylum Bacteroidota; class Rhodothermia; order Rhodothermales; family JABDKH01; genus JAGQWL01. Next base: position 8,325 of record CBDTVC010000077.1, read on the forward strand.
TCGCCGAGCCAGCCCCCCGGATGGCGTACCAGTCCGTTTGAGCGGTAGTAATGGTAGTAAGAGGTGTTGGGTGCAACCGGGATGATAGCTTCGAGGCCCTCGACACCCGTTGTTGCGGCCGCCAGTGGCAGTGTGCCGTTGTAAGACGTACCGGTCATTCCAACCTTTCCGGTCGCCCAATCCGCAATAATTTCTTCATCCCCATCAACTGTCGTGTAGGCTTTGGCCCGTCCGTTGAGCCAATCAATCACTGCTTTAGGGGCAAGGGATTCGTTGATTCCTCCGACCGTAGGGCATCCTTGGGAGAGTCCGGTCCCGGGTGACTCTGAATGCATTA
>CBDTVC010000078.1:0-8655 GCA_965363925.1 uncultured bacterium
GTATCGTCGTCAGCGTTTATCCACTCCTGAGCAACAGACGAATCAACGCACAGCGTCAAGGCAATCAATGAAAGCAGAATTCTAAAGGTTACGTTACTCATCAGGACACCATTCTTCTTACGGATTAAAAGCGGCGTGGACCTATATATCCACGCCAAATGCACGCACTCAAGTCTAAAGTCGAGCAACTTGGAGTTCTTTTCGAGAGGACTTCTGCGAGATTTTATGCAACGGCCTTCCCAAGCCATGTTTCGGACTGTCGCGTTCCGAAACGATTCCCGCTTCGTACACAACTCTATTTCAGAACGGCCTATACCTACTCGTACGCTGCGGATCGATACAGGTTACTTTCCAAGCCTACGACAATACATGATCGCCGCTTGTAACGACTGGCACACAAGCATCGCATCGACGGCCGAGCTTAATAGCCGACAATCCGCAAAACAATCATTTGAAGTGCAATTCCAAGGGCAATCCCGGAACCAACCAGCACCCACTCGCGAGTTCTCGCTCCAAGAAAACGAACTACGAACGTTCCCACTGACAGCAAAACCCCTACAATTAAAAGCTGTCCGATTTCGAGCCCAATGTTGAAAGACAGGAGCGGCACGAGGATACCGTCTTCTTGACCGAGTAGCGCCCGCAGGAAATTGCTAAACCCAAGCCCGTGCATCAGCCCAAACACAAATACGAGCACGTACGAAATCCAATCCCGCTCCATGATTCGGCCCGACGAAAACGTGGTTGGTTCCCGTTTTCGAAAAATGTTGACGAGAGCAGTGATCGCAATGGTGATGGCAATTAGAACCTCGACGAACTGGTCGTCGAGCCTGACGATATCAAGCGTCGCGAGCGCCAGCGTCAAAGAATGGCCGACGGTAAAGGCGGTCACAAGCCAGGCAACCTTTTTCCATTCACGCCAGACGTACGAAACGGTCATGGCGAGCAAGAATACCATGTGGTCAATCGCCGCAAAATCGGCGATGTGTGTAAAACCAAGTCGCAAATAGACAACTACTTCGGACCACATAATCTCTAACCGAGGACAAGGGTGGATCTCCAACTAGCGATGCCGGCTCACATCTTAAACAACAACCGCGGGCTACCTTCTACGTAGCTTAATAGCGATTGAGATCCTTAGAAGCCGAATGAAATTCCACCTTTACTCAATATTCGTATCTTTCGAGTCTCCGCGACCACAAACCTCGGCCAGCCGGGATAAATCGTACAGGGCTTAAACCCATGTACAAACTAACGTTGCCACATTAACACGAACACACATCGCAAAAACTTATGAAACGTTTGAGACTATCTTTCCTGTGTGCCGCTCTAAGCGTCATCATGTTGGGCTCAACTGTGGACGCACAAGCACAAATCCGCATCGCTCCGGTGTTGGCGTATAGTTTTGATGCCACCGAAATCGGAATTGGTGCTTCACTCTTCGCCGGATTTTCTGCAGGAGACTATCAACTCCTGGCGAACCCAAGCGCGGAATTCTATCTGTTTCAAAAAAATGTCAGTCTCACCAGAATTAATCTGGATGTTGCCTACCCGATCATAGCCGGAGACAGCTTCACGCCGTACGTCGGCGCGGGCGTGGTTGTGCAACGAACCAGTGTTGACATTGCAAAAGAATTTCAAATCCCAGGGATCGATTACTCTGACACTGATTTTGGAATAAATGTTTTCGTCGGCTCATTCTTTATGGATGTCGAGAGTGCCATCCGACCATTTGCCCGTGTGAATGCGAACCTCGGCGCCGGAACAGGTGTATCGGTGCAAGCCGGTGCGTCCTTCGCGATTTCGAAGTAGACGGACAAACGGAAGCGATGCTTTCTGATTGGGGAGTAATTTCCTTAGGCAACATCGCCATTCCAATAAGATCTGAATTCAAAGGGTTGTCGCTCCGGTGACAACCCTTTTCTTTTGTGACGTGTCGCAAGCGCGACCCCAATCTTGAAACAGAGCCTTGTTATGAACCTCTCGCTGGATGTCATCGCCTCACTGAAGGAAATCTCGACTGCCACGCTCACCACGGTTCTGCTAAAGAAGGGCCTGCGAAATGTGTGGATGTCGGGCCCACGACCGCTCACGCCAGGTACACCAAGAATTGTCGGCACAGCGTTTACAATGCGCTTTGTGCCGGCCCGCGAGGACCTCGCAACACCCGCCTCCTGGGGTTCTCCGATCTCCACGCGCGCTGCGATCGAGGCGATGCCGGCTGAGTGTATTGCAGTGGTTGGGGCTCTGGGCGTGACCAATGCCGGTATCTTCGGTGACATCCTCTGCGCGAGAATGGCTCAACGCGGGATTGCAGGATTGGTGACCGACGGCGTAGTCCGCGATGTCGCCGGTGTAACCCGCACAAGGCTGCCCGTGTGGTCTGCTGGAGTGGCTGCACCCGCTTCCGTCGCAGGCTTGACCTTTGTTGGATGGCAAGAGCCAATCGCATGCGGCGGGGTTGCCGTATTTCCAGACGATATTATCGTGGCGGATGACGATGGTGCCGTCCTGATCCCTCAAGCAATGCTCAGCGAAGTGTTGGATGAAGCTATGGAACAAGAGCTAGTGGAAAGCTGGATCATGGGCGAGATCGAGTCCGGAACTCCTCTACCCGGACTTTACCCGATGAATGACGCAACCAGGCAGCGTTACCTCGCGTGGAAGTCGACAATCGCGTAGCATCCGTATTTCACAAGAACGGATTGCGAATCGCTTCGGTCAGAATCCCAACAACATCCCGACACGAACAGCGTTGGCCTTGATAGACGTTGCTGTCTGAACAAAACTGTCGTCGTCTGTTGTCAGTTCACCGTCGTAGATGCCCGTAAGGTCTGAGACATATCGAATCTCAGGTGAGAATCGAAACGGCACCTTCGGAAGCCGAAGCGAAACTCCAATGCCAGCGGCAAACGTTGCATCAATAAGCTTGACGTCATGTGACAACGAAATCGGGCGGCTTTCGAGATCAAGCGAATACCTGAACTCGGGACCTGCAAACAGGTACGGTGAGATCATTCCACTCCCGAAAGGCCGCAGGCGCACATCAACCGGAATCGAAAAAAAACTGACGTTGAGCTCACTTCTCGAAAAGAGCTCAGACCCGTCAAAAAGCGCCCCGGCGTTTACAAAGTTGAATCCGCTTCGAATAGTCAGCGGACCGAAATCCAATCCAAGTGCAAGCCCCGCGTGAAACCCTATTTTTGCATCCGCGGTTGGTGTTGAACCATCCTTCAACTTGATCTTGAGTTTGGTAATTTCTGGGCCGAACGTGAACCCCACATGGAATCGCTGCTTTTTTGCGGCATTGCGTTGCGCATGGACCTCGGTCGCCGCGCCGGCCATTAGTAGACCTACGAGCACGAAAACAAACATACGGGAGGCATTCATGAGCAACTACGTTTCGGTGTGTAGCGAGGGGGCACTCTCACAGCAACTTGGGCATTGCAGCACTGCGATCCAGTGGTCATGACTTGCCGACCTCATATGGATTGCTTGCTCAATATCGCGTTCAGTTCACAAACATTGCAAATACAGCGGGGTGTCCCAGTAGTGCCGACAACCACCACGTCGCGCTCACTATTCGAGAAGCATATACACCGCATGTAACCGAAGTTACTCGTAGCGAAGTGTCCTGACCGGATCAATTGACGCAGTCTTTATCGAGCGGATAGCAACGATAATCGCCACGACAACCAGCACAAGGCTCGTCGCACCAAGCACCGTCATTGCAGTAACATCAACGCGGTAGGCGAACACATCAAGCCATCGATCAACGAGGAAGTAGGCCGCGGGAATCGCAATAACCGCTGCGACCGCAGCTAATGTGATGTACTGACGAGACAACTCTGTCAGAATGTCTACTGTAGAGGCACCCAATACCTTCCGGATTCCCATCTCCTTTGTGCGCTGTTCAGTGGTCAGTGCAACCATCCCGAACAATCCGATGCAGGAAATAAAAACGGCGAGGAGTGTAAACGCTTGAATGACTTTGCCGAGGCGTTCCTCTTGGACATATAGCTGTCCGATTGCTTCGTCCAGGAAATAATAGTCCAACGGTATGTCGGGGCTCAGTCCAGCCCATGTATTTTGAAGTTGTTCGATTGCACCTTCAACGTTATCAGTGCCGATACGGACAATAATCCGAGATCCGAAATTCACGCAACATCCAAGTACAAGAGGCTTAACTCCCGTATGTAGCGACTCGAAATGCACGTCCTCGACGACGCCGACGACGGTCCAGATCTGTTCCGAATCACGTCCAAATTGGACAATCGATTTGCCTAACGACTGCCCGAGTGAAGTCCCGTCCGCTTGCCCAACTGCCTCCGTTTTTCCCGATACCCTCGATTGCAACATGGAGTTTTCCTGCCACCCAAATAACCTTTCCGTAGTCCGATTTATGATCGCCGTAAACTGGTCTCCTGGGCGAAAATCCCTGCCTTCAATCACGTTAAGCTCAAGCGTTTTGACGAATTCCTGTTCAACGCGAAGAAACGGAACTCGAAGTTGCGTCCCACGGTCGGCATTCTCGGGAGACATCAGGTTCGTGGACAGGTGCCGCCCACCAGGCACCCGCGCCGTGACGGTGACATTTCGGATGTCGGGACTCTTTGCAAGCTCGCCCTTAAACACGTCGAAGTTGAAATCTCCCTGGCTCGTAACAACGACGAGCTGTTCGCGCTCAAACCCCAATGATCTGTGCTTGACGTAATCAAGTTGATCAAGTACGGTCAGCGATGTTATTAGCAGAATGAGTGCAACTGCAAATTGTCCAACGATCAAACCTGATCGCAGCCCAAGCCGACTGCTGCGGCCTTTCGCTTCTCCTTTCAACGCCGTTACCGGACTGTACCTGGCCATCACGAAGGCCGGATAGAGGCCAGAAAGCACTCCGATGAATAGCCACATCCCGGCAAGGGAGCCAATAACGATGGGATCCAACAAATCGAACGAAGGGATGGGTCTCCCGACGGCAGTAGAAAACACAGGCAACGCTAGCATAACAACAGCGGCGGCAAGTGCAACGGCAAAGATGCTGAGCAGAAACGCCTCCCCAAGATGTTGCATCACAAGCTGAATTCGACCAGCTCCAAAGGCCTTCAAGATCCCGATCTCCTTTGCTCGCCCAATCGATTGGGCGGTCGAAAGGTTGATAAAGTTGACACACGCAATGAGCAGCACCAGTAGAGCAATACCGGCAAATACGTAGACGTACACGACGCTGCTGTTCGCCTCGAGCTCACCGATTCGATGCGAATGGAGATGAATGCGGGCAAGTGGTTGGAGAGAAAGAACAAGACGATCTTTCATCGCCGACGGAAGAGTGTTCTGAGCAAACGCAGCAAGCTTCTGCGATAATGGACCTGCCGCACTTGGGTCAGAGAGCAATAGGTACGTCCACGCACCGAGTATGCCAGAATCCCACCCAGGCGTTCCTTGGTTCCACCCGTTCAATGGTGAGTTGAACGGAACGAGAAAGTCGAAGTCAAAGTGTGAGGCGGCGGGCCAATTTTTCACTACCCCGGTGACGACAAGATCACTCGATTTACCAAGAAGTCCAGCCGTCAACGTCCTGCCCATCGGATTTCCAGAACCAAAGTATTTTGTCGACGCTCGCTCTGAAATAACGACGCTGTTCGGCTGTTCAAAAACCGACGTGGCTGCGCCAGAGATGAACTCAAACGTAAAGACGTCGACTACTTCTGGGTCGACAAAGAAAAAGAGAGGCTCGGAGTAAGGCTTTGCGGCGTACGTAACGCTTGCGCCGTTGGTCGCGCGAAAGACCCGGGCCTGCTGCACGATCTCTGGAAACGTCGAAGCAAGAGTGGGTCCGACGGGAAAGGGTGCATTCGCCATCCGTTCGACGGAACCGCCGACCTCTCGATCTGAAACGACGCGAACGATGCGATCATAATTTGCGTTGTGGCGATCAAAACTTAGTTCAAAGCGCAGGTACAGCACTATTAACAGACAGCATACGATGCCGAGCGCCAGACCTCCGATGTTTACGGCTGTATAGGATTTTTGCTTCCACAGGTGACGAAGGGCAAGCTTGACATTATTTCTTAGCATGTAGGAAAATCGCGTTGATGGGGTCGACAACGACCGACACGAAGACTGTCTGACGGTGCACTCGTTTTAGCGAACCAGGACAAGCGTTTTCACATCAACGCGTGCGCCCTGTCGCAAGCGAACAAAATATAGCCCACTCGCGACTGCACGAGCATCCCAAACGACATGATACTGACCAGGCGATCGCATTCCCGAGACAAGCCGCTCGACGAGGCGACCAGTAAGATCGAAGACATCCATTGATGTCAGCGCATTTTGGTCAACGGAATACTCGATTGTGGTAGACCTGCTGAACGGGTTCGGAAAGTTTTGATGCAGGTCAAAAGCAAACGGTAGGTCTTCGTCCGCGACGCCGACCACACTCACAAAAGTTTCCACAATCGCCGGCCGTACCGACTCGGCATTGCCCACTTGGTCCACGGCCAGCGCGTAGTACCGATACTGACCATCCCGCTGTGCATCTATTGCCAGTGAATCAGCCCCGGTCGAGCCGATCAGCAGAAAACCCGATCCGTTAACGGACTGGAAAACATTTACCGTTCCCACACCCGATCCGTTTTCCGGGTCAGCACTGTCCCAACGAACGACAACTTTAGAACCCTCCGTGGTTTCGGCAAGCGCCCGCATCTCCGTCGTTGGGGGAAGAAAATCGAGCGTGTTCAACACTTCGTTGGTGACGATCGGCGGGTTCACATCGAAGACAATCGTCGAACGGTTGACAATCTCCGTTCCCGACGGCAATGCATCTAGCGTGTTGACCGAGAAGGAGACAAATCCTTCACCCTCCGGCGGATTCACGTTGGGAGGTAATTCGATTCCTTCGATCTCCCAGCGCAACACGTTGCCGATTCTCTCCGTCGTAAACCCTTCATGGCTTGACGCGCCAAAGTCAACGCTTTCTGCATCAAGAACAGAACTCAGCGTGTCGTACACGACGATCCGGTATGCCGGCGCCGTCGCATTCGCTTTGTTCTCAAACTGGATCGTGTAGTTCATCCGACCAGCCGAGGTCACAAATCCACCGAAACCGAAACCGAAAGGTCCTGATTTTTCGTTCGGATCCCAAGAGCGGACTGCTTGCAGGCTGGCGCTCGTGCCAAAAACCTTAGGGCAATAGGCGCAGGCTTCAATCCCGCCAGAATCTGCAAAACGTGCAGTGATATTGGACTCGCCACCGTGAATACTATCGACGTCAAACTCGCGGACATCGTCTCTGTTAACCCCGCTCTCATTGAGGTCGATCGGACTCAAGGCACTGGCGCGGACGAGACTTGGCGAGTCGGAGGCTAGAAGCAAATTCTGATCGTTTAGTTCGCACGCTTCGCGGGCAGCGCATTTAATGCGTGCCATTGCGGGTCCCCAGTTACTTAAGGCTGTGTTTTCCGTGATGCCAGACGTAATCAGATTGACTGCATCGCTCCCGCACGAGTATGCCGCCTTACTGAAATCGATTGCGTTATTAAACAAGCCAAGACCTTTCTCTAAAAGAGCGTTTGTAAAATTATCGACAATCGCTTTCCAGGTTTTCACAGGATTTGTGAACTTAATCGAAGTCCGCACAACCGCAACCCGAAACGCCTCCAATACTTCTGGGTCGCGCCCACTGACAATCTGATTACGGAATTCGCTGCAGGCATTTGTGCCGATGTCCAGCATGGCGGAGATAATCAATGGACCACCAACAACTGCAACTCCGCCGATGGCTAAGTAAATCAAGGACTGATTTTTTCCAACCGACTGATCCGCAGAGGCCACGAGCGAAAACTGTCTTTCTTCTCCAGGATCCAGGCTCGTAACGTAGAGCAATGCAAGGCGGTCATCAATTTCATTAGTTGCCAAGAAATCGGCAGGCTGAATGACAGATAGAGTCCCATCCGAATCCCGCTGTTCGATTTTGCCAATGTGACCGCCCGTATTGAATGCGAGCGCCACCATGAGATCTCCAGATGGTAGGTCGCCCGTGTTAACATAACTGACGACATAACGCGTTGGCGCCCCGACCCGGATGGTCGGACTACCTGTAATCGAGAACACCACATTCGGCACTACTGAAATCGGGTCTGACTCAGAGGAAAGGATGAAGTCCCCCGAAGCTGGCGCGTTTAGCAGTGAAACCGAATTCCCGTCCGGATCCCGGGTCAAGTTCTGTGGAGTTGAGATCTGCGCCCAAGAGTCGCCTTCGTCGATCGAGTGATAAACTTCGAGGCCTGGTTCGTTGTTCTGGCCTATCTGCTCGTCGTCATACTGAAAAGTCAATCCGGCGAGCGTCGCGTTGGCACCGGTATTATTCTCCAGGCGCCACCAATTCTTGATGGCGGAACCGTACGTTTCTGGAACCTGATTTCCGATAGACGTGATGGTTAGCGAGTCAAATGGTGTCTCGCCAGGAAATGTTACCGATGCATCGTAGTAGTCGATTCGTCGTCCCGGCTGAGTAGGCCCGTGAGTCGACAAACGACCAAAATTCCGAAAGTTTTCCTGTGATCCGGTTAGGCCGCCCGCCGGAAGTCGAAGGAGACCCTCTCCAGAAAGATGGGCGGATGCGGCGCTTGCAATTTTAAGTGACTGCAAATCGGCGAC
>CBDTVC010000079.1:0-8612 GCA_965363925.1 uncultured bacterium
TTGCCCAAGCCATGTACGCTGCACGAACCGTCGCTCCCGTCGGTTTTTCGACATTGGTGATACACGGCGCGGTGGTTCCAGCAGCACAACCGTCGATCGATGTAGTAATGAAGCCCGACTGCGTGACTTCTACGTCTAGCGATGAGATACCGCTGGACTTGCTAAGCTGACTGCCTTCGGGAACTGTCCCCGGTGTCTGCGCAAAAGCGCTACCCGTATACAGAAGGGTAATCGCAAACGCGACAAGCAGCATGCTCATCTTGTTGTATAAACTGTTCATATTGCTAAGCCTCCTTAGTTGGAGTTTGTCGTTCTATTTATTACGCGTTCTTAAGAGCACCAAGCCTGAAGAACACTAGGCCTGAAAGTCGCAGAGACAGAACAACGGAATCGACGTTGGACAGGCCATCAAGACCCAGCAACGAGCGAAGACACGCAGGTTCATTTCAATCTCCTCCGCAGAGACCTCAGCGCAACGGTACGGACCAGCGCGCTAGACGGACTCGGTGCAATAAGCATCTATTGAGGTGATTACGCACTGCTCACGATAGTGCGCGACAGGTTATGTCGCATGTTCATGTCAGGAATCACAAGTATCTTAACACTGTTCGGAACGAAAAAATAGCTACTATTTGCGGATCGTAGCTCAAATCCCAGCCAATCCCTTGGAATTTACATATATGCGGAAGTTCAATTTTGTTCTCGCACTGTCCCTGGTGGTCTTCGGGCTTGCCGCAAAAGGACAGGTTAGCCAAGACGAGCAAGCACTCGTCAGATTCGTCGATGATAATAACGCGGATGCACTTGCGCTGCTGGAGAAAATTGTGAACATCAACAGTGGATCCATGAACTTCGAAGGCGTGCGTGAGGTCGGTCGCATCTTGGGGGGGGAATTCGCTGCGCTAGGCTTCGAAACATCCTGGATTGAAGGAATAGATTTTGGTCGCGCAGGCCACCTCGTTGCCGAGCACGCTGGCCCCGGCCCCGCCATTTTATTGATCGGTCATCTCGACACTGTTTTTGAACCGTCGAGTCCGTTTCAGAAATTTTCGATGGTTACGGATTCGATCGCATCGGGGCCGGGCATAGCCGACATGAAGGGGGGAGACGTCGTCATCCTCCAGTCTCTTGCAGCGCTGAAGTCTATTGGTGCGCTGGACGGTATGCACGTGATTGTAGTAATGACCGGTGACGAAGAGCGCAGCGGGCGACCGCTAAGTGATGCCCGAAAGGCGCTAGTCGATGCCGCGAAGCGGTCCGACATAGCCATTGGTTTTGAAAACGGAGACGGTGATCCAACCACCGCGGTTGTAGCGAGGCGCAGTTCGTCTTCGTGGAGACTAACCGTCACGGGAAAACCAGCCCATTCCTCGCAGGTGTTCACCGATGCGGTTGGTGCAGGCGCCGTCTATGAAACGTCACGAATTTTGACACAGTTTTACGAGCAGCTATCGACCGAAAAAAACCTGACATTTAATCCGGGATTGATCCTTGGCGGAACGGATGTCGATTTCGACGCAACGAAGGCGAGTGGTTCAGCGTTTGGGAAAAGCAATGTAGTAGCGGAGCACGCCGTTGTGACCGGAGACCTTCGGGCAATTTCTCCTGAACAAATTGCATTTGCTAAATCCGCCATGAACACAATTGTCACGGCCCACCTTCCGATGACAGAAGCAACGCTTGAATTTTCGGATGGCTATCCGCCACTAGCCCCGTTGCCTGGCAACTACGACCTACTGTCAATGTTTAGCGACGTCAGCGAGGACCTGGGCTTTGGCAAGGTCGCGCCAGTTGATCCACGAAAAGCGGGCGCGGCTGATATTTCGTTCACCGCCGGATACGTAAAGATGGCAATGGATGGTATCGGGCTTGGGGGGGCGGATGACCACACGGTCGACGAGACCGGTTACCTCTGGACGTTACCGATGCAATCGAAGCGCGCGGCTGTCCTGCTGCATCGGCTTGCGGAGCAAAGCAGAAATTGAGAGGAGAAGAGGCGGGCATTGATTTCTAGAATTCTTGTTCCTTTTTCTTTAGGAAGAACACGCCTTCGCGACGACTCGTGACTACGATAACGCCGCTCTCAAAGTAGGGGTAGCTGCTCCACGTGCCGTCAAAGCCAGCAGCGTTGGTGCCGTGCGGGGTTGTGTCGAAGTGTCCCACCTCAACAGGATTTACCGGATCTGAAATGTCGACGATTCGGAGCCCGGCCGAGTTATTTGTGGAGTAGAGGAGCGTGCCCTTTACGTAGAGGTTGTGATCCGTTGATCCGTCGACTGCGAAGTACTGACGCACCATGATTGGGTCGTCCAAGTCGCGTACGTCCCAAACGAGCGTTCGCGTCTTGTCAACTTTTCCAGACGTTTCATCGCCTTCATCATTCTGGAAAAAATAGGCGTGATCCTCAGAAAGCCATCCTTGGTGAATGTAGGCGAAATCGGGATAACTTCCAGTTGAGATCGCTTTAGGGTTTTCCTTATCAGTTACATCCGCGATACTGATCGCCGTCTCGTTCGCTGAGAAACAGACCTCGCGTCCACGGTACTCGGTGTCGGGTCCGTTGTACGTCACGCATTGAGAATCATGCGATCCGCCTGTACTCGCACGTCCTGTGGTTTCGTCAGCAAAGCATCCAACAAACTTGGGATTTATTGGCTCGCGGATGTCGAGCATGTACAGTCCACCACCACACGTTTCCCCACCAGAGCTCCCCCCAACCGTGTATGCAAATCCCGTGTCTTCATTGATCACGATATTGTGCGCCGAGTGGACCTCATCATAGAGGGCCGTCGCGTTAAATTCGACGGGTGGGTTGCTTACCGTCCGCAATTGAGTCAGGTCAAAGATCTGAATGCCATGATCGCCGGCACCGTCCGCGACGATAAACGCGTGATCTTTGTAGACCTTGATGTCGCGCCATGTGTTGGCGCGGGCGCCCTCTGTACGCTCCAGTGTTCCGAGATGGATCGGATCGTTTGGATTGCTCATGTCGACAAACTCCGTTCCTTCCATGTGGCCTATCAACGCGTATTCCTTGCCGCTCATCGGGTCGGTCCAGCCCCAAACGTCGTTGAGTCTGACGCCGCGATTGATTCCCATCTCAACGTTGGGTACAAACGAAACCAGGTCAATATCGGTGCAGTCAAATCCAGCGGCATCACCTTCACTGCAGTCTACCTGTTCGCCATCAATCCGCGGGAATGGCTGAACATCCGCAAAATATTTGACAGGGTCCGCAAATTCTTGATCGCCACGATCTAGAAAGAACACCGAGCCTTCGCCATACGCGTCACCGACGGCACCGACGACCAGCACGTTATCGGTCACGGCTACTGACGAGCCGAGGCGGACGCGCGTGTCGTCTTCACCCCAGCTGATCGATGTTGGCTGCAGTGAAGGGCCTTCCGTAAGGTCGTATCGAAATACGGATCCCGCGCCGCCGCGGTCCCGCTGTGCGCTGATATACACCTCACCATTGGTCGCGGCTATCGCAGAACCAAAAGAGGCACGCGCAGAAAGATCAGGGCGCACGAGCGGAAAAGGAGTTACTTGATCTGCGTCACTCACTTTCAGTGCCAGCACCATTCCGACAGATTCACCTGCTAAAGGTGATCCGATAAAAGCCCACGATCCGTTGGTGCTGACAACACTCCCGAATCGGATGCTTGCGTCGTCTTCCGCAGATCGGTCTATATGATGAATCTCATTCCATTGTCCTGCGCTCTGTTTGTAAAGAACAACTGCCCCGGATCGGTTGTTGGCGTTCGGCGCGCCAACAATAGCAAGGGAGCCGTGGAGTCCAATCGCGCTTCCAAACCCGTCGCCGCTATTCTCGGATTTAAATTCACCGTCTTCTTGCGCTGCAATTCTGGAAAGCGTCCCGCTGGACTTCAGTGTGTTGCCCGAATCCTGATAGATGTACACAACTCCGCGGGTGTTGCCGCTTGCAGGTGCTCCGACCAGTAGGGTACCACCCGAAATTGCCAGTGCCGCTCCGAAACGGCGGCTGGTGCTTTCTGCATTAGGGTCAACTTCTCCGACTAATGTCTCGGAATGCATCCAATCACCTGTAGGCGATTTTCGATAAATGTGCACCGCGCCATTGCCGTCGTGGCCCTGGGGGTCACCCACGGCAAGCACGCCGCCGGCCGAAGAAAGAACAGATCCAAAACGATCACCAACTAAGCCATCCGGCTTACGAAGAGTGGCGATGGATTCCCAGGTACCTGTTGGTGATTTCCGATAGACATGAACAGTTCCAGGAAATCGAAAACCCGACGGTTCTCCGACAAAAACATCTTCTCCAGCGGCCGACACGACAGTTCCGAACGCAGCAACGTGCGCGGAATTGCCTAGCGGCACTAAGGCGGCGTTCGCAACGGGGTCGGAATCCCCGACCTTAGGGGCAAACAGGAGCGCTAGTGAAAGGCAGGCGGCGAACAGGTAATGCATGACGGTGCGGGGCGGGAGGATGGCTGACGAATCCACAATTTAGCAAATCCACGAATTGCCGGGGACGGTGTGAGGCGGCCTAGCCTACGCATAAGGCATTTCGGCGGGCTCAGGCGCCCTGCCGGCCTCAATCCAGCGGGAGGTGGCCCCGGCTCACTGGATCGCATTTGAATGCGATTCACAAGTTGATATTCAGCTGAAAGGTTGCGGAGGTCAGCCAGTTGAAGCTTCCGGAGTTTTACAAACGAAAAGGGCGCAAAACCGTTGGTTCTGCGCCCTAATCAAACTAGTATTCATTCTCGCTGGTAAACCTATTCGAAGGTATACGTGTGGTAGATCGGGACCATAAGCCTTATGACCTGGACCGAGCCGGCCGTAATCACTGGCAGGTCTTCATGCCTTGTGATCTGCGGCGCCACGAACACTTTCTTTCGCGGCTTTTTTACTGCTGTATGTTGGTTGGACGTTTTCATTAGTTGACCCTATCAAATTTGCTGGGCTGGCTGTGTTGTAGAATGCCAGTATTGCCCGTGGTTGCATCTGTGCCCGTTGTGCTGTTGCTGGCAGCGGGGAAGGGCGTGTCGTTACCACACCTGTATCGTCTTCCGTGCCTGTCGGATTAACAATTACGATAACCGTGCCAAGGGGGAGTTTGGCCAAATGCTGAAGTTCACTTGACCGACAGCGAAAGCTCGTTTTGCGCCTGACTGGGGCAATCAAGTCGATAAACGACCAATTTGAGTCGTTCTGGCCGTTTGTTTGTTCAAAGATGTGACCATGATGTGTTCTCATTCTGGGACGTGATTGCTCTCAATCTGAGTTTCGGAATTGCAAGACGAGACGGCTGGCCGATGGGATTGCCATCTCGTTCGGTTGATGCCACAAACGGCGCTTCATCAGCATCTGGTGGTCGTGTGTGTCACGCCCACCGTCGTTATATTTGCACCATATTCAATGCCCCACCATCAAGTCCATCTCCTTCTGGCGGGCAGTTTCTCAGACTATCAACAAGATTCTATGAGTCGACAGGTCAAGGCTCCGCCTATTGAGCCTTATAAAAAAGTAGTGGTCGCAATTGGCGGCAAGCTGGTTAACCCGGCGGTAATTCATGAAGCAGTTCGAATTGCCCAGATCATGAATGCAAAGTTGTTTGCGGTTCATATCAAGTACCCTCGAGCGGGGAAGCCAACGATGATGATGGACCCGCTGAAGGCTTACGATGAGGAGGATATCCGCCAGCATTTCCGTAAACGCGGTTATGTCGACCTGGCGGATAAAATTCAGGTGCGAATTTTTGATGGTGCAAACACGTCCAAAGTGCTCGCGAGAGTCACCAAGGGCGTCGATTTGCTCGTCGTTGGACACGTGCAGCGTAACGTGATTCAAAAGGCGCTGTCCGTAACTCCTCCGAACATCCAGCTCATGGATGTTGTGGAGTGCCCAGTCCTACTTGTGCCAAAGGCCAAGAAGAAATAAGGCAACAAAGAAGCAGTAAAGGAGTCCGTGCGAACATTGTCCGAGGGTCGTTAGAGTCATACGCCGGTCGAGTGTTTGCCGCAGGCTTCGCTGCCGAGCTCGATACGGCGCGTACACTAAAACGAAAAGCCCCACCAGATTCCTCCGGTGGGGCTTTTTCGTTTTCCGTAGTTCGAGCTTGGTTGGCTAACGGAAATCAAGGTGGACAGTGGCATTGCCTGCCTGCCGATTCCCAATCACCACCCACGTGGAACAAGGCTTACCCATAGACTAGCGGTTCGCTTCGATTGCGAGTTCGATCGTGACCTCGTCGCCGACCACAGTGGTTTCGACCCATTTGCCGTTTCCAACACCGAATTCGTTACGGTTCAACGTTGTTTCTGCCGTGAAGCTGGCAATCGTCTTGTCGTTCATTTTCGCCGTTCCAAGTAGCGTAAAGGGCAAGTCGAAATCTTTTTCCACGTCTTTGATCGTGAGTTTGCCGCTGGCTACGAACTGGTTCTCGCCAGTCTTCTTGATCGAGTCACTTTTGAACGTGATTGTCGGATACGTCTCAGCGTTGAAAAAGTCAGGAGACTGAAGGTGGCCATTTCGCTTCTGGTTATCCGTGTCGATCGATGCCACCTGGATCGTAACATCGAAACTGGAATTACCCAGGTCTTCTGGATTGAAGTTGAGTTCAGCAGTGTAGTCTTTGAAATCGCCGCTTACTGGAGTGAAGAAATGGCGGACCTTGAAGCCGATTTCACTGTGCGCTGTGTCTACGTTCCACCCCTGACCCTGTGCAACTTGCGTTGGAGAGGAGGCGGTCAGTATGAATACAAATGCGCCGAGGAGGGATAGGATGTTTTTCATTTGGAAACAGGTTGGTTCTGGGAAAACAAATGTTTGTCACTGCCCTTAAGTGTCGCCGGACACATAATTGTTTCAGGGGTTTTCAAGAAGTTTGTTTGAACAAGTACTAGGCTGATGACTCATCCTGACCCTGGGGTTTGCGTTGGGCGTTCGGCAACTGGGTCTTCACGTGGTCCACGAAGACGCACAAGGGTCGCCTGTCAGACCCGGTTCTTACGTAACGGATCTTGTATAAGACTGCCACTATCCGGAGAAAACGCGATCGTTCTTTCTACGAACGGTTAAACATCGGACCTGAACCGTATCGAAAATTCGCAAGAACCGCGTATTCAAACTTAACCACTGTCGGGCATCCGTCCGATAACTACTAAAATCCGGTTATAGTTTATGAAAACGCTTCTAACGCTGGCAACCGTCGCAAGTGCAGGTGCACTATATGCATGGTCACGACGGCAAAGTCGGGAAATTCGAAGGCTTTACAGGGACTGGTAGTCTTCTACCGGTGCAAGCAGGTGATTAAGAAGGGTGACAATACGCTCCTTCATTTGTCGTCGATCAACTACCTGGTCGACGAACCCGTGCTCTTGCACAAATTCAGCGGTCTGAAATCCATCGGGCAAGTCTTGTCCCATCGTTTCGCGGATGACCCTCGGACCCGCAAAGCCGATCAAAGCGCCCGGCTCTGCCAGGTTGATATCACCAAGCATCGCAAACGATGCTGTTACACCGCCAGTGGTAGGGTTGGTCAGCACGGAGATGTACGGAAGCTTGGCTTCATCCAGGCGAGCCAGGTGGGCGCTGGTCTTGGCCATCTGCATCAGGCTCAACGCACCCTCCATCATTCTCGCTCCTCCGCTTTGCGAGATGACAATCATGGCCGCCTGAGATTCATACGCTCGTTTGATTGCCCGCGCGATCACTTCGCCGACAACCGAACCCATTGAGCCCCCGATAAACGAAAAGTCCATGGCGGCGATCGACGTCAGATGTCCGCCGACGGTCCCCATTCCCGATCGAACTGCGTCATTTAGCTCAGTCTTCTTCTGAGCGGCGACAAGCCTGGCGCTGTACGGTTTTCGGTCTACAAACTCGAGAACGTCAACTCCGAACAGATTCGCGTCAAAGCGTTCATGCTTCCCATCGTCAAAGAGAAGCTCGAAATATTGACCGCTGTTCATCAAAAAGTGAAACGAGCATTTGGGACAAACGCGAGCGTTCTCTTCGAGTTGGCGCTGATTCACGATCTCGGCGCATCCAGGGCATTTCGTCCACTGACCCTCCGGAACAGAGTTCTGATCCCCGATTGAGGTTTGAATTCCTGCCTTTTGTCGTTTGAACCAATCCATGCAATTCGGATAGCGGATTAAAACTGTAGCTGATCGAAGATACTGCCTTTACGCTTGGCAGCCACGAATTCCTTCAGGTAAGCAGGTTCGAAATCCGAAACATTTTCAAGAAAACCGGCCTTTAATCGCCGGTAGCCAAGTTCGGCGACGCTTAGCGCTAGAGGGGAGGTCATGTTATCAACAACGCTAATTTCGGTTGGCCCAAGCGCCGGTTGCGCCCGTTGAGCACTCGATTCTGCGATTTTCTCGTAAAGGTCTGGCGCCGCGTTTCCGATCAAGAAAATGGGTTGCCCGCCTGCATGGTGGAGCAAAGCGGGCACCACAGCGGAATCGTTCGTCACTTGTACCGGCTCAAGTGGCACGACTGAAATCTGGCTGTAAGGATTCGAAGAATTGAATGATTGCGGAGGCGTTGACAGCGCTGATCGGAAGATCGCCCAATAGAGTTCTTTTGCACGTGCTCTCATTGCGACGGCCAAAATT
>CBDTVC010000080.1:0-8554 GCA_965363925.1 uncultured bacterium
TCAGCAAGAAACGGTCGCGTACCTTCGATTGTACAGATAACAACACTTCCGGGAATTCCCGATCGCCTGTTCGCAAGAAACAGTTCGCTAGGATTCGAGACATCGGTCAGGCCCGATTCATCCATGGCGAACACACCCATCTCGTTTGTCGAACCAAATCGATTCTTCACGGCGCGTAACAATCGATACGTGTGATGCCGATCACCTTCAAAGTAGAGCACAGTATCAACAAGGTGTTCCAGGACCCTGGGTCCGGCAATCGACCCGTCTTTGGTTACGTGGCCCACCACAAACGTCGCCAGTTCGTTTTGCTTGGCAAGTTGCATCAATCTTGCTGAACACTCGCGGACTTGAACAACTGATCCGGGTGCTGACGGGATCGCCGGATGGTAAAGTGTTTGGACAGAATCGACGACGAGAACATCCGCATCAAAAGAGCGCACAACTGCCTCGATGGTTTCCACATTTGTTTCGGCGAGTACATGCATCCTGTCACCCGGTACGCCCAGGCGATTGGCGCGAGCACCAACCTGCCTAACCGACTCTTCCCCTGACACGTATAAAACCGAAGACGACCCCAGCGTGCGCGGAAGTTGCGTGAGTAAGGTACTCTTGCCGATCCCCGGTTCACCGGCCACAAGCGTAATCGAGCCTCGAGTAATCCCACCTCCCATCACGCGGTTTAGTTCGTCTGAGTCTGTTACGATGCGATCCGACTCCTCGAAATGAACTTCGTCGAGCGCTGTCGGGTCTGGCAGTCCCGCCACCGAACCGGTGCGCCGCTTGCTCGTCGACGACGAGTAATCCGGCACCACCTCAAACGAACTCCATGACGAACATCCCGGGCATCGGCCCAGCCAGGTAGTGGACTGATGCCCACAAGACGTACACTCGAAAATGGTAGATTTCTTTCGGGAGCGAGTTGCGGCGGACATATTCGGGCGTAGGTAAGGGAGACGATCAGTTGACCGGAGCGGTTAACAATGGACGTTGCTGCTGGAAATTGGTAACAAAGTTGTCGAAATACCGTCTGGATGGCGGTTGGAAACGGTATTAGTATCTCATTGCTGAGCGGTAGAACAAACGGACTGATTAATACCTAGCGGTAATATATTCCATTGCCGTGACAGCGTATTGTCACATCGTGAATTCGTTTTGATCGCGAATGAGCGCTACGAGTGTCGTTTTACAAGATACTTTCTGGCCATCGCCATATGCGATTCTTTGGTATACTATGTGCGTAATCAATGTCATCTGTGCGGCCTATTGTTGCCGTTCTCCGATGGCTTCCGAGACCACCACTTCGGAGGCAGGACACCCTTCCCGTTTCAGCCACCTGTTTCCAAACGGCATTTGCCCCTTCATCACGCCAGATGACGTTTAGTCTTCTTCGCCTTCTCGACCCGGTCGTATCGCTGGGCCGATTCAGCCTTCTTCTCGCAAGATCATTCCGATCTCTTGGCGAGATCAGACTGTATGGACGAAATATCTTCGAGCAGATGGTTCGGATTGGAATCGAATCAATTCCGATTGTTGCACTGGCGGCTCTTTTCTCGGGGGCGGTCACGACTGTCCAGACTGCCCATCAGTTGGTTTCACCGTTTATTCCGGTCAGTGTGATCGGAGCCGTGGTTGTCCCTTCGATCATCCTTGAACTTGCCGCAGTTATCACGGGTTTTCTACTGGCTGGGCGAGTTGGAGCCCGGATTGCTGCCGAGTTGGGCACCATGCGCGTCACTGAACAAATCGATGCCCTTGAAGCAATGGGGCTGAACTCAATCGGTTACCTCATTGTCCCCCGAGTATTCGCGGGCATTTTGATGTTCCCCGTCCTCTACGTGATTGCATCGTTTGTCGGTATAGCTGGCGGCGTGTTGGTCGGCCACTACACCGGTGCCGTTCCGGCTGGCGAGTTCATTGCTGGCGCTCGCGAGTACTTCCAGCCCTTTGATGCGTTCTTCGGCTTGACCAAGTCGTTGGTATTCGGGTTTGTGATAACTGCCATTTCGTGTTACAAGGGCTACTACACTTCTGGTGGCGCCGAGGGCGTTGGGCGAAGTACAACCGAAGCCGCAGTAACGAGCTGTGTATATATCTTGCTCGCCGATCTCATTCTTGCCGCCACACTACTCTAGCTCCGGTAGCTGATGATTCTCGTCGACAACATCTATAAGAGTTTCAACGATGTCCCCGTGATTAAGGGTGCAACGCTCGAAATCCGGGACGGGGAGACGATTGCCATCATGGGGCGTTCAGGATCGGGCAAGAGCGTGATCATGAAGCACATCATTGGACTCTTGAAGCCTGATTCCGGTCGCATATTGATTGACGGCGTGGACATTGACGCGGTGACGTACAAGGAGCTACAACAAATCCGAAAACAATTTGGTGTGCTGTTTCAGGGTGGGGCTCTGTTTGATTCGATGAACGCGTTTGACAACGTCGCCTTCCCGTTACGCACGTTCTCAAAAATGTCTGAAGCGGAGATTTCGCGTGAAGTGCAGACCTGTTTGGATATGGTCGAACTGCCCAAGGTTGGCGTCAAATTTCCGCCACAACTGTCGGGCGGGATGCGAAAGCGGGTTGCCCTCGCGCGCGCGATCGCCATGCGACCACGATACATCATGTACGACGAACCAACGTCGGGACTCGACCCGGAGACTTCAAATACAATTGATCAGCTGATCCAGAACCTGACGGACAGATTAAAGGTGACAAGCATCGTTGTCACGCATGACATGCACTCCGTTCTGTCAATTGCTGACAGAGCCGCTTTTGTAAACGAAGGGATTATCTGGTGGACTGGCACCATTGATGAACTTCATCGTTGCGAGGACAAAGTGGTCACAGACTTTGTGCGAGCCAACGAATATCAGATCGGGAATGTTGACCCGATCCGAAACTGATATCCTGACCCTGAACCGCTCTACTGCTGAGTAAAGAAACGTGAAGTACTCTAACGAATTAAAAGTCGGACTCTCGATTGTCGTCGCGATCATCATATTTATCCTCGGCGTTCGCTATTTCAGGGACGTCCCATTGTTTGCAGGCAGCTATACGCTACGCACTCAGGTCGACGACGCCAAGGGTCTTATTCCGGGGAATCCGGTTCGGACCAACGGAGTCAAAATCGGTTCAGTAAAATCAGTCACTTTTGACCAGGCCGTGGGAAAGGTTGATGTGTCGTTTCAGGTCAACAAAAGTGTTAAGCTGCCTGAAGGGACCGTTTGTTCAATTGCAGGCCTGGACGCCTTAACAGGCGTGAGGCTGGAGATTAAACTGGGACCTTCCTCCAATCCACCACTTGCCGCCGGATCCGTAATACCGATTGCGAAAGGCAGCGGCGACTTTATTGACGATTTTGCTTCCAGGGCACCACAAATTGTGAACCGGGTCGACAGTGTCCTGATTGGCCTGAATGAGACAATCGGATCTGTTTCGATGCTGCTCAAGGAGCCAGATTCGGATGTTAACGTAATGCTTGGATCTCTTCGCGGCACCGCATCGACGTTGAACAGGCTTCTCGCAGACGAACAGCAGAGGATCTCGTCGATTCTTACAAGCGTTGAGGGTGTCTCGAAAGATCTTTCCGGACTTACGTCGACACAGGCTGACTCCATTGCCCGATCAGTCGAATTGCTCAACCTGTCTCTAAGTTCACTCAACCGAAGTATGACTTCGCTTGAAGGAACGACTAGTCAACTTGACGGAATCATTGCAAAGATTGATTCAGGTCAGGGTACGCTGGGCAAGCTGGTCAATGACCCGGGGCTCTACAATCAACTCGATTCGCTCGCATCAAGCATGAATTTTGTCCTTTCGGATTTCAAGGCCAATCCGAGAAGGTACCTGCGGGAATTGAAACTGGTCGACATTTTTTAGCGCGGAGCCTCGCGATTCGCATGGTCCAAAAGCAACCAGAAGCACGATCGTTCGTAGTCAACCCTTGTTCGTGATCTTGACGTCCCGGTTCATCGTGCGTGGTTACGCACCCGGAAAGCCTGCCGAGTAGTATCTTTGGTCGTCGACGTTTGCACAATTCCAGTCAACCAGACCGTTGCTTTGAGCACAAATTTGAACTACGACGATGCACTAGCCATCCTCCACGAGTGGACAGCAGGCGAAAGCCTGCGCAAACATGCGTATGCCGTTGAAGCGGCCATCGCGGAATATGCCAAGCTCTTTGACGAGGACGAAAACTTGTGGCGAGTTACGGGACTGCTTCACGATATGGACTACGAAAAACATCCAACTCAGGAAGAGCATCCGTTTATCGGCGTC
Source organism: uncultured bacterium (assembly GCA_965363925.1). GTDB lineage: Bacteria > Bacteroidota > Rhodothermia > Rhodothermales > JABDKH01 > JAGQWL01. The sequence continues at coordinate 4,282 of CBDTVC010000080.1, forward strand.
GCACATCTCCGATCGCTCGGCTATCCTGAAGAAATGCTTCAGGCCATTCTCGGCCATGCCCAATACTCGGGCGTTGCCCGCGAAACGAGACTGACAAAGACGCTTTTCGCTATCGACGAGCTTGCCGGATTTGTAACGGCCGTGGCATACGTACGTCCTACTGGATTAACTGGAATGACGCCTAAGTCGGTCAAGAAGAAATTGAAAGATCGCCGGTTTGCGGCGGCGGTAAGTCGGGAAGATATTGAGCAGGGTGTTTCGGAATTGAACGTGGACCTGAATGATCATATTGCCACAGTAATCCGCGGGATGCAGGCGGATGCAGAAAGGATGGGATTCTAGCGTGACGGACAACTCCGAAGCAGGCGAAGATAAATCCGCAACAGAGCACGCGTCAACGGACGTGTCTGACGTAAAAGCGCTCACCCGCACGCGTGCACTCGACGTTCGCACGTTACTGACACGGTACGTCAAACGACATCTGCCACCACCCGAAGATGCGCCGGAGGTAGACGATGCCCCTCCCCGCGTCGTCGGCTCGCATGCCAAGCTCCTCCCGTTAATGCAGGTCATTCCCTGGGTGTTGGCGGTCGGGTTTGGAGTTTCATTTTTCTGGGACTTTGACGGGATGACCCTGGAACTACCAGGCTACCCGCTCGAACTATCGGGATTGCTCAGAATCATCTCCGTAAGTGGACTGATTGGGTTTGTGACCAACTGGCTTGCCATCACGATGTTGTTCAATCCTCGTGTTTCAAGGCCGATCCTGGGGCAAGGCCTCATTCCAGCACAGCGCGAACGTGTCATCTATCGATTGTCCAAGGCGATCTCTGACGAACTCCTGAATGAAACGATCATTAAGGAAAAGATTGAAGAGTCGGGCGTGATACCCAAATACCGGACGATGGCGTTGTCGATCGCACGTGGCGTGCTCGAAGACGAGGAGTTTCGACAGGACCTCAAAGGCCTAACCGTGGACTACGTCAATCAACTATTGGCTTCGGAGGATGTCCGGGAGCGGATGGTTGCGTTTGCCATCGAGAAATTAGAGGAACAACTGGGTGCCGGCATATCCGGGTTGGCATTGAAGGCTTATCGGTTTGTCAAAGAAGATGACTTTCGTCGAAAATTGGATCAAGCGATTCAGGAGATTCCAGCCTCGTTGGACAACGCCCTGGATGGCATGGACGAGATGCTTGACAACATTCCCGCCCGGATCGAAGCGCGCTCCGAACAAATTGAGCAATGGGCAACTCAGGTTGTCCTGGGGTTTGTAGAACAGCTTGACGTCTACGATATGGTCATGACGAATATGCAATCGTACGACGACCGCAAGCTCGAGGACCTCTTAAAAAAGACCAGCAACGAACAGCTGAACTACATCAAGTACCTCGGTGGGATCCTCGGAGCAATTGGCGGCCTGGTTATCTGGAAGCCAGTCTTTGCGATTGCCGTACTTGGGTCGATTGGCCTGGCTCTGTTCGCGGTCGACGAAACGATCCTCAGACTCCAAAAGCGGCGAAGTGCTTCGCTGTAACGTAACGCCCCTGTTGCTATTCGCGACAGACCGGTGAATCGGACTGGTTTACCCGATCGTTGGAATCTGAACTACGAACTGACGGGTACCGGCAACACTGCGCGTTTTACCCCGGTGACGCGTTTACCCACGAACGGCTCGTCGCCGCTATACTCCTCTCGTTCGCATTTCTCGAGGACCTCCATTACGCCATCAAACTGAAACTCCTGCATGATGGCACTGCGGATCGCGCTCGCGTTACGAAACCCGCGAAAATATCCGCCATACATTCGGCGCATTTCGAGGACTCCCTTTCGCTCGCCAAGCCATTTGCACTTCAATAGAAGGTGTTCTCTGACAACGTCGAGACGCTCGGACCACTCCGGCGGCGGCAACAATTCTCCCGTTTCCAGATAGTGCTTCGCCTCCCGGAAGATCCACGGGTTGCCGATCGCGCCGCGCCCAACCATGACGGCATCAACACCAGTTGTCTCGAACATCTCTTCAATGCGCTGCGGACTCGTGGCATCTCCGTTCCCGATGAGCGGTATCGTCAAATTCGCTTCGTCGCGGATTCGCTTGAACCACTGCCACCGAGCGTCCCCTTTATACATCTGAGATCGCGTTCGTGCGTGAACGGCCAGCGCTTGTACGCCGAGATCCTCAAGCATGCGTGCGACTTCGACGATCTGGATCGATTCGTCATTCCACCCTAGTCGAGTCTTGACTGTGACCGGGCGAGAGGCAGCATCGATGACTGCTTTTGTAATCTCCGCCATCTTCGGCAGATTCCTGAGAATCCCGGCACCACCGTCTCGACACACCACCTTCTTCACCGGACACCCAAAATTGATATCGATCAAGTCGGGTTGTACAGCATCGACAAGGTGTGTCGCCTGCCGTACTTGCTCAACGTCCCCTCCAAAGATCTGAATCCCGATCGGCCGTTCTGACTCGTCAAACTCAAGCTTCTGGATCGAATCCTCGGCGTCATAAATCAGGCCGCCGGACGAAATGAATTCTGTATACAGAAGATCTGCTCCAAACCTCTTGCAGAGTATTCGGAAGGGTGGATCGCTCACGTCCTCCATTGGGGCAAGGACGATTGGTCGACTGCCAAGATCTATGCTGCTAATCTTCATTTCGAAACGATGCAGGAACGAATGTATTAAGCACCCCTTTGGAGAATGCCGGATGGGTTTCGGGACTTTCCGTGTTTGAAACGGCAATCCACAAGAATACTTCCACAAACCGTTCGACGGGTTAACCAGGCCATCATTCTCAACGGCGAGCCAGAAGTGCATGATTTTACGAGTCACAAATGGCAGGAGCGTAACGACCAGGGTAGGCTTGAGGTTTCACCGACTGCCGATAGGATCGGTGACATCCGAAACGTAACAAATTGATCATTCTGGGCGTAACCCAATCATCCAATTTGCCCGGAACACAACATTATTCCAGATCGCACCATGACAAGTAGACTTAATACTCGCCTCTTGGCAATCAGCACTCTCTTTGCCTCATCGGTCTTGATGATGGGATGCGGCGGCGAAACCCTCTTTGGCAAGATGTCTCATTTCTGGAGCAACGGCATTTGCGGAGGCATCATTGTGATTCTTGACGTGATCGCACTTGTCGAGGTTTACGGAAGCGACCGCACGACCGGTGACAAAATCCTCTGGAGCCTGCTGATAATCTTTGCACCTGTTATCGGCTGCCTTCTGTACTATTTCTTTGGCCGAAAATAGCAAGGCATAAGCTGACTCGCCGCTACGGTCATTCTTGCCAAATATGAAATCTGGACGAGTCGTTTTCATACCTTGGCCTATGGGCCTAAGTTAGACGACGCTGTAGTTACATCACGGCTCAAGTGCCCGTCAGGCAAGTAGGCGGGTATGACGTGATCCTCTCTCCCGTTGGCCTGTTTCGGGAGGCATGATTATGGCTATGGCTTTTGACGAGGAGTCGCTAGGTCTACAAGAGGCTTCAGACGTTTCTACAGGAAGATGTTCTAAAACACAACCGCATAACGTTCGGTGCGCGAGAATAAGCTAATTACCGGTCTTCTGACCGTCATTGCCGTTTTCATTGTCGGTGCCGTTCTGTATCTCCTCCGAACGGTCCTCCTGCCGTTTGTTATCGCGTTACTTCTGTCGAACCTCTTCATCCCAGTCGTCCGGTGGATGCGAAACCGGAAGGTGCCGACCATCGTCGCACTTTTCGTTGTTCTACTCAGTGTCTCTGCTGTTCTGTTTCTGCTGTCATTAATTCTGTATTCCAGCTTTGACTCGTTCGTCGCAGAATTACCAAAATACCGTGCGCGATTTCTCAGCGTGATGGTGTCGGCGGCAGACCAGTTTACTGTGATGGCAACGGACATCGGGATCCCGGACATCCCTGAACTTGATCCAGTGTCGCTGATTGACCTCGAGTCTGTTACATCCGCGATCACATCCGGAATTGGTTCGTTTGTGAGCGTGATCACGTATACGTTTCTCGTTGTGCTCTTTATGCTCTTCATGCTTGCCGAAAGTGCAGATGTTGGCGAACGCATCCGCCGCGCTTTTCCAGGAGCCCAAGCAGAGCGCTTGTCGACAATGTTGATGAACATCGACGGCCAGGTTCGACAATACTTGCTCACCAAGACCTTGATTAGCCTTGGTACCGGCCTTTTGACAACCGTCGTCCTCTGGATACTCGGAGTCGACTTTGCCCTTCTGTTTGGCTTCCTCGCGTTCTTGTTGAACTTTATCCCAA